>NZ_JBSGZD010000272.1:0-10685 GCF_053610825.1 Streptomyces sp. NPDC054863
GAGTGAAGGGTGGGGCGAAGATCACAGGCAGTGACCCTGAACGGCCGGGCCCCCGCCGACTACCGTGTGCGGGTGCCGAAGAACAGAAACACGTTCTCCTTCTCCGCCCTTTCGGCCTCCGCGTCGGAGGGCCTCTCCGCCGCTGCGGACTGGCGCCGCCGCGCCACGACCCGGGCCGTGCACCACGGCTGGCGGCTGATCCAGCAGGCCGGCGCGGTCAGCGCGCAGCGCCCCGGGCGGCTGCGCTTCGGCTCCCTCGGCCACGGCAGCAAGCTCGCCTTCCCGCAGGGCACCGTCTTCGGCGAACCCTGGATCCACCTCGGCGACTACTGCATCATCGGCGAGCACGTCACCCTCACCGCCGGGATGATGCCGGACCTCGACCTCGGCCCCGACCCGATACTCACCCTCGGGAACGGCGTCGTCCTCGGCCGGGGCAGCCACATCATCGCCGACACCACCGTCACCATCGGTGACGACTGCTACTTCGGCCCGCACGTCTACGTCACGTCCACGAACCACAGTTACGACGACCCGGAGCAGCCCGTCGGCAAGCAGTGGCCGCGCGCGGCACCGGTGGAGATCGGGCCGGGCTGCTGGATCGGCACGAACGCCGTGATCCTGCCCGGCGCGAAGCTGGGCCGGAACGTCGTCGTCGCCGCGGGAGCCGTCGTACGCGGTGAAGTCCCCGACCACGCGGTGGTGGCGGGCGCGCCCGCGCGGATCGTACGCCGTTGGGACAAGGTGGACGGGTGGCAGCCGCCGATGCGCACGCCGGCGCCGGTCCCGATCCCGGCGGACATCACACCCGAACAGCTCGTCGCACTGGCCGAGTTGGACCAGGAAACCTCGTAGGCCGCGGCCGCCCGGGCGCTGCGTGGCCGACGATCAGTTCCAGTAAAGTGGACCGACCGTCCAAAATAGTGGACGGCCTGGCCACCTTCTGAGACGGACGGAACGTGTCGGACCTCGACCAGCTCACGCAGTCGCTCGCCCGCAACCTCAAGCGCTGGCGCGGCGAACGGGGCTTCACGCTCGACGCACTGGCCACCAGGGCCGGCGTCAGCCGCGGCATGATCATCCAGATCGAGCAGGCCCGCACCAACCCCAGCGTGGGCATCACCGTGAAGCTCGCCGACGCCCTCGGCATCAGCATCACCACGCTCCTCGACCACGAACAGGGCGTCCCCGTCCGCCTGGTGACGCCCGAGCACACCGTCCGGATGTGGTCCACGGAGGCGGGCAGTCACGCCACCCTCCTCGTCGGCACCGAGAGCCGCGGCCCGCTCGAACTCTGGTCCTGGCTCCTGATGCCCGGCGACGCCAGCACCTCCGACCCGCACCCCACCGGCACCACCGAACTGCTGCGGGTCACCGCGGGCGAACTCACCCTGGTGGTGGGCAGCGCCGCACACCCGGTGCCGGCCGGCACCTCGGCCACCTTCGAGGCGGACGTCCCGCACGCGTACCGCAACGACGGCACGACAGTGGTGGAGATGACGATGGCGGTGTCGATCCCACCCGTGAGGTGACCCGGGGGCCCGCCGGGCGACCCGGGACCCGTGAGGTGACCCGGGGGGTCCTGATCCCTACGATGGCTGTCATTGACCGAGGCAGTCGGACGGGGGACCCGTGGACGAGAACACCTTCCCGGTGCAGATGCAGACGGGCGGCCAGGAGCTGCAGGCGCTCACGCACGGCGCTCCGCCCTGGGGGCCGTTGGACGACCATCTGCTCTACACCTGCGGCGTCGTCCACGACCTGACCCAGGGCCGCCTCGCGCACCGGCCCCCGCTGCCGACCACCTCCCGCCTCGCCCAGGGCGAACTCTCGCTGGCCGCGGGCCCCGCCGCCCGCTCCACCTGGCGGGCCGTCGGCGACGGCTCGTACACCCAGACCAGCACCATGGCCATGGGCTCGACCGGCTTCGTGGTCGGCGCCCTGGCCGTCAACGCCATGGGGAACGCGTCCCGCAGGAACCAGGCACAGGCCGCCGCCCAGCCCCGCTGGGTGATGGAGGGGCAGGGCGAGGTCACGGTCACCGACCGGCGCGCGATCTTCTCGCACCCGGAGACCTGGCTCGACCTCGGCTGGAACGGGCTGGCCACCATGGATCTGGCGGCCCCCGACACCTTCGAGTGCGCCTTCCACGACATCAACGGCAAGGGCTACACCACGGTGCGGCTGCACAGCCTCTGGGCGTCGCTGATCTTCGTACTCGCGGCGCACGCGGCCTTCCCCGCCCATCCGCGCCTGCTCTCGCACGGCTGGCTGCCACCGGGCTTCGAGGCACGCTGCGCGGCGTACGGACGGAGCTGTCCTTCCGTACGGTGAGAAGCCGGTCCTCACGGCGAGCCGCCGCGCGGTGACCGTCAGCCCAGCCGCGGGATCTCGATGGCCGGGCAGCGGTTCATGACCATGTCCAGGCCCGCCGCCCGCGTCCGTCCGTACGCGGCCTCGTCCACCACTCCCAGCTGGAACCAGACGGCCTTCGCCCCGATGGCCACCGCCTGGTCGGTGACCTGACCCGCGAGGTCGCTGTTGACGAAGACGTCGACCACGTCGACGGGGAACGGCACGGCGTCGAGCGAGGGGTAGCCCTGCTCCCCGTGCACCGTCTCGGCCTTCGGGTGCACGGGGACGATGCGCTTGCCGAACTCCTGCAGCACGCGCGCGACTCCGTAGGCGGCGCGGTCCTGGTTCGACGAGAGGCCGACGACGGCCCAGGTGTCGCCGGACTCCTTGAGGATCTTGCGGATGGTGCCCCGCTCGTCGGACATCTGTGTCTCCTTGACGGTCTTGAGGGTGGTGCGCGGTGTCTCCCCGGTCCGCGGACCATCGTGTCATCCGGGCCGGAGAAGCGAACCTGCGAGAATTGCCGACTGTGACGATACGAGTGGTACTCGCCGACGACCAGGAGATGGTCCGCCGCGGGATGCGCCGCATCCTGGAGGCCCAGGCGGACATCGAGGTGGTCGGCGAGGCGGCCGACGGCGTGGACGCGCTGGCCGTGGTCCGCAGGCTGCGGCCCGACGTCGCCCTGGTGGACGTCAGGATGCCCCGGATGGACGGCCTCGAAGTCACCCGTACCCTGCAGCAGTCCGCGGCGGAACTGCCGGTGAAGGTGGTCGTCGTGACGACCTTCGACCTCGACGAGTACGTCTATCCGGCGCTGCGGCACGGTGCCTCGGGATTTCTGCTCAAGCGCTCGGGACCGACCCTGCTCGTGGAGGCGGTCCGCGCGGCTGTGGCGGGGGAGAGCCTGATCAGTCCCTCCGTCACGGTGCGGCTGCTGAAGCACGTCACCGGCGCCGGCCGGACGCCCCGACGGGCCGCCGGGGGCCCTGTCGTGGTCGAGCCGCTCACCAAGCGGGAGACCGAGATCGCGGCCAAGGTCGCCGAAGGGCTGACCAACGCCGACATCGCGGGAGAGATGTTCATCTCCGCAGGCACGGTCAAGACCCACGTCGCGAGCGTCCAGCGCAAGCTCGGTGTGCGCAACAGGGTCGGCATCGCCGTCAGGGCCTGGGAGATGGGATACGCCACGGCGGGCTAGCAGCCCCGTACCGGCGGGACAGCAGTCTCTGCGCCGTCGGCCAGTAGCCCCCGCGCCGCCGGGCGCCCGGTGCGTCCGGTGCGGCGGGTGCGGCGCATCGGGACCTGCGCCGCGGCGCGTCGAGGTCGCTGCCTAGGCTGAGGCAGGTGATGACAGGTACTCAGCAGGTGGGCCTTCGGCGGCAGTTGACGTGCGGGGCGACAGTGGTGCTGCTCGGGCTGCCTGCTCTTCTCGCCCCGCCCGCCGCCCTCCTCCTTGCCCTGAGCGCCGCCGTGGCCCTGCTCGCGGTGCTGCTGCCCCTGCCGCTCGGACGCCTCACCCTGCCGGTGGCCGCGTCCGTGACCACCGGCCTGTCCGTGGTCACCGACTTCGTCTACACCGGACCGCAGGGGCTCACCCTCCTGTGGATGCCCTTCGAGTTCACCGCGCTCCTGGTGCTCACCGGACGGCTCGTCCGCAAGGCGGGCCGGCCCGGCATCCCGGCGGCGGCGACGGCGGCCCTGGTCGCGCTGGCGCTCCCGTTGCGCTTCACCGTGCGCAACCCCGGGTCGGGGGCGAACGGTTCCCTCGTCATGGTCCTGGTCGCGATGGTCCCGGTGGTCTGCGCGGTCGCCGTCGGCAGCTACCTGCGAACGGTCGACGAGCGCAGGCGCAGGGCCGTGCGCAGGGCCCGCAGGGAACAGCGCCTCGACATGGCCCGGTTGCTGCACGACTTCGTCGCGCACGAACTGACCGGCATGGTCCTCGAAGTCCAGGCGGCGCAGGCCTCCCCGTACGAACCCGACCAGTTCGGCGCGCTGCTGGGCAGACTGGAGGAGTCGGGGCTGCGGGCCCTGGACCAGATGGACCGCGCCCTGGACACCCTGCGCGGGCCGGAGGAACCCGCAGGACCGGGCGCGGACCTGGCGGCCCGCCAGGAGGAGGGGCGGCGCGACCGCTACGAGGACACCGGGACACCCGACCACGTACCGACCCGGGTGTACGGGCTGTCGGACCTCCCCGGCCTCGTCACCCGCTTCGCGGAGTCCGGCTCCGTCCCCGCGGCGCTGGACCTGGACCCGGACCTGCACCTGGACGGGGAGCCTGCCGGAGCACTGCGGCGCGAGTGCGACGAAGTCGCGTACGGCATGGTCCTTGAGGCCCTGACCAACGTGCGCAGGCACGCACCGGGCACGGCATCGGTGGCCGTCTCCGTGCGGCGCGAAGGTGAGACGGGGCTACGGGTGAGCGTCACCGACGAGGGCGGCCCCGACGGCACGCCGAACAGCCTGCTGAGCAGCCGTCAGGGCGGCGGAACAGGGCTGGTGGGCCTGCGCGAGCGGTTCACCGTACTGGGTGGAGAACTGACGGCCGGCCCGTGCGGCGACGGCTGGCGCGTGACCGGAACCCTGCCCCGCTGACGCACCTGTCCGTGGCGGGTCCGCGGCAAGGGCCCGGGCGCGACCGCGCGCGACGGGCCCGCGCGAAAGAGTCCGCGATCTCTGCCGAACGGCAGATGTGCCCACACCTCCGGACGACGAATCTGGATCTCGTCACCCCCACCCGCACCCTCCGGAGGCACCCCGTGAACCCGAACCCCCTTTCAGCAGCTGCCCGGACCCGGACGTAGGGGAGCGGAAGGACATGCTGGAACTCATCGACATCACCAAGGTCTACCGCGGCGGCAAGCGCGCCGTGGACGGCATGACGCTGCGCATGGAGAGCGGAATGCTCGGCCTCCTGGGCCCGAACGGGGCGGGCAAGTCGTCACTGATGCGAATCGCCTCGACCGTGACCCGCCCCACCGGCGGCCGGGTCCTCTTCCGGGGCACGGACGTGGTGGCCGAGCCGGACGTGCTGCGCCGGGCCCTCGGTTACCTTCCGCAGGACTTCGGGGTCTACCCCAACCTCACCTCCCGCGAGTTCCTCGGCTACCTCGCGGCGGCGAAAGGGCTCTCGGCCCGTTCCTCCAGGGCCCGGATCGACGAACTGCTGGAACTGGTCAACCTCACCGAGGCCGTCAAGCGCCCCCTCGGCAAGTACTCCGGAGGCATGCTGCGCCGCGTGGGCATCGCGCAGGCGCTGCTCGCCGACCCGCAAGTGATCGTCGTGGACGAACCCACGGCGGGTCTCGACCCCGAGGAGCGGGTCCGCTTGCGCAACCTCCTCGGCGAACTGGCCGCGGACCGGGTGGTGATGCTCTCCACCCACATCGTCTCCGACGTCGAGTCCGTCGCCTCCGACATCGCGGTCGTCGCGCAGGGCCGACTGCTGCGCCGGGGCACCCCCGAGCAGCTGATCGCGGCCGTCGAGGGCCGGGTCTGGGAGGCCGTGGTGGACCCGGCCGAGCTGCCGGGCCTCCAGCAGCGCCACCTGGTCGGCCGGACGGTGCGGACCAGCAGCGGCGTACGGGTGCGCCTGCTCACGCAGCAGCCGCCCTGCGCCACCGCACAGCAGGTGGCACCGGACCTGGAGGACGCGTATCTGGCCGCCGTGCACCACATCGGCGACGGCGCGGCCCGGGGCGCGCGCAGTGCGGGAGGACGGTAGCCGTGCGGATGCTCTTCAGGCTCGCCTTCGGCGACTTCAGGGACCGGGTGCGGCGCCCCGCCTACGCCGCGATCCTCCTTGCGGCGGTCGGACTCGGATACCTCGCCACCCCCGCCCGGGAGGCCGGCTGGGTCGTCATGCAGGTGGGTGAGTACCGGGGCACCTACAACAGCGCGTACCTCGGCATGGTGGTGGCCCTCGCCGGATCGGTGTGGCTCTCCCTCGGCGGCTTCTACGTCGTACGCAACGCCGTCTCCCGCGACGGGAGCACCGGCGTCGGCCGGCTGCTCGCCTCCACCCCCCTGAAGAACCACCTCTATCTCGCGTCGAAATTCCTGAGCAGCGTCCTGGTGCTCGCCTCGATGCTCGGCGTGCTGGTGCTGACCGCGGTGGTCATGCAGCTGTCCCGGGCCGAGACGCTCGCCGTCGACCCCGTCGAGCTGCTGAAGCCGTTCGTCGTCGTCGCACTGCCGCTCATGGTGGTCACCGCGGCGGCTGCCCTCCTCTTCGAGGCCGTTCCGCTGCTGCGGGCCGGGCTCGGCAACATCCTCTGGTTCTTCATCTGGGCCTTCGTCGCGATCGGCGGACAGTCACCGAACGCGCCGCTGGGCGGGATCGGCGTGCACCAGGTGGTGCAGTCGCTGAGTACGTCGATGAAGGCACAGGGCATCGACCCGTCCCGGGCGGGCGAGTTCAGCCTCGGTCTCACCCTGGTCGACGAGCCGCTGAAGACCTTCGACTGGAGCGGGTTCGCGCCCACCGGCGAGTACCTCTTCAGCAGGCTCCTGCTCGTCCTGACCGGCGTGGTGCTGGCTCTGGTGCCCATGCTGTGGTTCCCGCGCTTCGACCCCTCACGCGGGCGCGCGCCCAGGGACCCTGCGGCGGTGCTGCCGGTCGGCGAGGGCGCCGAGCGGGACCCCGGGACTCCCGGCCTCCCCGCCGCCCCCGGCCTCCCCGCACCGCCGCGGGACGAGAGCGCGTCCCCTACGAAGACCTTCGGCGGTGTGCCCGGGGCCCGGGCCGTACCGGGCAACTCCGCGGTGCGGCTGCTCGTCGGTGAGGTACGGATCCTGCTCCAGGGGATTCCCCGGTGGTGGTGGGCCGGCGTGCTGACGCTGACCCTCGTATCCCAGCTGGTCACCCCGGCCGCCGGAGTCTCCCGCTTCCTGCTTCCCCTGGCCTGGATCTGGCCGGTGCTGATCTGGTCCCGGCTGGGTACGCAGCGGCACGAGTCGGGGGTGGAGGCCATCCTCGGCGCCTACCCGACGGCCCGCCGCCGGGTGCTCGCCGAATGGGGCGCGGGCTTCCTGCTCACCGCGGTCGCGGGCATCGGACCGGCCGTCCGCATGGCCACCGGGGCGGATACGGCGGGCCTGCTCCACTGGTTCCTCGGCGCGTTGTTCATCCCCTCCCTGGCACTGCTCCTCGGCTCGCTCAGCCGCACCCACCGGCTCTTCCAGGCCCTCTACCTGCCGCTCTGGTACGGAACGGTCAACGGCATCACACCCCTGGACTTCATGGGCGCCCTGCGCGGCCCCGACGGAGTGCCCGCGGGCATGCCGCCGGGGGTCCTGATCGGCAGCTCGGTGGTGATGCTGGGCCTCGTCCTCGCCGCGAGCGCGGCCCGGCGCGCGGCGGGGTAGGGGGACGGGCGGGAGGGAGGGGGAGCTCCGGTTCCTGCGGATCACCCCCTCCCGCATAAGGTGGGCCGAATGCAGGAGCAGTACCGGACCGTCGCCCACCCCGGCGTGCACGAGGCCGAGATCAACCGATCCCGATTCCTCTGCGCCCTCGCCCCCGCCGCGACCGAGCAGGAGGCGCAGGACTTCGTCGCGCGCGTCCGCAAGGAGCACCCCACCGCCTCGCACCACTGCTACGCGTACGTCGTCGGCGCGGACGCCGGGATCCAGAAGGCGAGCGACGACGGCGAGCCAGGCGGCACCGCCGGAGTCCCCATGCTCCAGATGCTGATGCGCCGCGAGGTGCGGTACGTGGTCGCCGTCGTCACCCGCTACTACGGCGGTGTGAAGCTCGGCGCCGGCGGCCTGATCAGGGCGTACGGAGGCGTGGTCGGCGAAGCCCTGGACGAGCTGGGCACGATCACCCGGCAGCGGTTCCGGCTCGCCACCGTCACCGTCGACCACCAGCGGGCGGGAAAGCTGGAGAACGACCTGCGGGCGACGGGACGCTCCGTGCGCGAGGTGCGGTACGCGGAAGCGGTCACCATCGAGATCGGCCTGCCGGACGCCGACGTGGAGTCCTTCCTCGGCTGGCTCGCGGACGCGACGGCGGGCAGCGCCGGGTTCGAGCTGGGCGGCGAGGCGTACGGCGACGCCTGACGGCAGCCCCGGCCGCCCCGGCAGCCCCGGCCGCTCCGCACGCTCGGCAGCTTCAGCCTCTTCAGCCTCTTCGGACCAGGGGCGTACGAGGCCGGTGATGAGGCGGATTCCACCGTTGCGGCCTTGATTGTCAGACCCTCCCTTTACTCTCGTGAACCATGAGGCTTCTGCATACGTCCGACTGGCACCTCGGCCGGTCCTTCCACCGGGTGGGGCTGCTCGACGCCCAGGCCGCGTACCTCGACCACCTGGTCGCGACGGTCCGCGCACACCAGGTGGACGTCGTGCTGGTCGCCGGGGACGTGTACGACCGCGCGGTGCCGCCGCTCGCCGCCGTGGAGCTCTTCGACCGGGCCCTGCACCGGCTCGCAGCCGAGGGCGTACCGACGGTGATGATCTCCGGAAACCACGACTCGGCCCGCCGCCTCGGCGTCGGGGCGGGCCTCATCGAGCGGGCGGGCATCCACCTGCGGACCGACCCGGCGGGCTGCGCCACCCCCGTCGTGCTGTCCGACGCGCACGGCGAGGTGGCCCTCTACGGACTGCCCTACCTGGAGCCCGCGCTCGTACGGGACCAGCTCGGCGCCGCCAAGGCGCGGCACGAGCACGTGCTGTCCGCCGCCATGGACCAGGTCCGCGCCGACCTCGCCACCCGGCCCGAAGGCACCCGCTCCGTCGTCCTCGCCCACGCCTTCGTCGCGGGCGGCGAGCCGTCCGACAGCGAGCGCGACATCACCGTCGGGGGAGTGGCGGCCGTCCCCGCCGGGGTCTTCGACGGCGTCGACTACGTCGCCCTGGGCCACCTGCACGGCGCGCAGAAGGTCACCGAGCGGGTCCGCTACTCCGGCTCCCCCCTCGCCTACTCCTTCTCCGAGGCCGGCCACCGCAAGACGATGTGGCTGATCGACCTCGGGCCCGGCGGGGAGATCGCCGCCGCCGAGCGGCTCGACTGCCCGGTGCCCCGGCCCCTCGCCCGTCTCCGCGGACAGCTGGAGGACCTGCTCGACGACCCCTCCCTCGACCGGCACGAGGAATCCTGGATCGAGGCGACGCTCACCGACCCGGCGCGGCCCGACGACCCGATGGCCCGGCTCTGCGCGCGCTTCCCGCACACCGTCAGCCTGGTCTTCGAGCCGGAAAGGGGCCCGGAGGGCCCGCACCTCTCCTACGCCCAGCGCCTCAAGGGACGCGACGACCAGCAGATCGCGGAGGACTTCGTGGCGCACGTCAGAGGCGGCAGCGGACCCGACGGGCGGGAACGGGCGGTGCTCCGGGGCGCGTTCGACGACGTCCGGGTCGACGAGAGCGTGCGCGAGGTGGCCCGGTGAGACTGCACTCCCTGCGCATCACCGCCTTCGGCCCTTTCGGCGCCACCCAGAAGGTCGACTTCGACGCACTGTCCTCGGCCGGACTGTTCCTGCTGCACGGGCCGACCGGTGCGGGCAAGACCTCCGTCCTGGACGCCGTCTGCTTCGCCCTGTACGGATCGGTGCCCGGCGCCCGCGAAGGGCGCGGACCCACCCTGCGCAGCGACCATGCCGCACCGGACCTGCCGACCGAGGTCATCCTCGAACTGACCGTCGGCGGACGCCGGTTGGCGGTCACCAGACGGCCCGCACAGCAGCGTCCCAAGAAGGGCCGCCGCACCGGACTCGTCACGGACAAGGCACAGAGCTGGCTGAGCGAGTACGACGCGGAGTCGGGGAAGTGGCAGGCGCTCAGCCGCTCCCACCAGGAGATCGGCGAGGAGATCGGCCGGCTCGTCGGGATGAACCGCGAGCAGTTCTGCCAGGTCGTGCTGCTCCCGCAGGGCGACTTCGCCCGCTTCCTGCGCGCCGATGCCGAAGCCCGCGGCAAGCTCCTCGGCAAGCTCTTCGACACCCGCCGCTTCGCCGCCGTGGAAGAGCGCCTCGCCGAACTGCGGCGCACCGCCGAGCAACAGGTCAAGGCGGGCGACGACCGGCTCCTCGCACTCGCCGAGCGGATGGCGGAGGCAGCGGGCCCGGCCGCCGCCGACCTGCCGCGACCCGAGGAGCGGCCGGGCGACCCCGGGCTCGCCGCATCCGTCCTGACCTGGGCCGCCGTCGCCCGCAGCGGCGCCCGTGAGCGCCGCGACATCGCCGCCCTCGCGGTCTTTGCCACCGAGAGCAGACAGGCCGCCGCCCGCCACGCCCTGGAGGAGCAGCGCGACCTCCTCCGGCTCCAGGAGCGGTTCGCCGACACCCGGGGGCGCGCGGACGCCCTGGACGCCCGCCGCGAGG
>NZ_JBSGZD010000273.1:0-10650 GCF_053610825.1 Streptomyces sp. NPDC054863
CACATGACGTGAGGTCATGTCGTGCGAGGTCATCGGGTGTGAAGTCTGCTTGCGCGCGCTCCGCGCAGTTGATTAGGTTAGCCTTGCCTTCCTAGCTGGAGGGCCAGAGGCATGGGCGCTGCCGTGGCGACGGATTTCGACTCTCCCGTCCGCACCGCCGATGCGCCGACCGCGCCGATCCTCGCTGGAGTCGTCCGATGAACCAGTCCTTCCCGCCCGGGCGCAGCCGCGCCGACCGGGCCGCGCGGCCCGGGGCGGGGCACCCGCCCGTGGCCCCGACGGCGCTCCCCACGGGCGGGACCGCATGAGCCGGGAAGACCACAGGCACCGCCACCTGGAGCGGATAGCCGAGGTCCGGGCGGGGCGGCAGGCCGAGGACGTGGCCTACCCGATCCGCATCCGGGAGACCGAGGTCCTGCGCACCACCACGGTCGGCTCCGGGCTGATCCGGGTGACCCTGGGCGGCGAGGGGACCGAGGGGTTCGAGGCCCATTCGCCCGACGAGCACGTGAAGTTGTTCTTCCCCGACGAGGACGGCACGCTGCGGCTGCCCGAGCCGAACGGGCTGATGCTGCGCTGGGCGGGGGCCGCCGCCGCCACCCGCCAGTACACCGTGCGCCGGTACGACCCGGACACCGGCGAGATCGACATCGACATCGCCCTGCACGAGGGCGGACTCGCCTCGCAATGGGCGAGCACGGTCGAACCGGGCGCCGTCATGCCCCTCGCGGGACCGCCCGGCGGGATGATCGTTCCGCACGCGTACGACCGCTATCTGCTCGCGGCCGACCTCACGGCGCTGCCCGCCCTCGCCCGCCGGCTGGAGGAGCTGCCCCGGCACGCGAAGGGCTGGGCGTTCGTCGAAGTCGCCGATGCGGGCGAGGAGATCGAGCTGGACGCCCCCGCGGGCTTCGAGGTGCACTGGCTGCACCGCGGCGGCAGCCCGGCGGGCACCGGCGACGCGCTGGCACGGGCCGTGACCGCGGTGACCGTACCCGAGAACCAACGGGTGTACGTGTGGGCCGCGGGCGAGGCCGGGCAGCTCAAGCCGCTGCGCCGCTGGGTCCGCGACGAACTGCGCCTGGCCAAGGCCGACCACGACATCACCGGCTACTGGAAGTGCGGCGTCTCCAACTTCGACGACGACCACTGACCCGCACGAGCCGTACCCGGACATTCACGCAGCGAGCAAGGAGCCCCACATGTCCATACGCAGAACCTCCGGCCCGGCAGGCGCCGTCGTGCTGGCCCTGGTCCTGGCCGGATGCGGGTCGTCGGACGCCTCGTCGGGCAGCGCCTCGGAAGCCTCCGGCAAGGGGAAGACCCGGGTGTTCGCCGCGGACAACGGGAAGATCACCATCCCGGCCGCCCCGAAGCGCGTGGTGGCCACCGGCTACGCCGTACCCGTGATGATCGAGGCCGGCGCCCCGCTGGTCGGGATCTCCTCGTGGAAGCGCGGCGAGCCGATGATGAACGCGCAGGACCTGGCCGCGTACAAGAAGCTCCCCAAGGTTGCGGGCGAGCAGGCGGCCGAGACCAACTACGAGGCCGTCGCCGAGGCCGACCCCGATCTGATCGTCATCGGCGTGCCCGCCCCGGTGCTCGGCGACATCGACGTCAAGCGGCTGGAATCCATCGCCCCCGTCGTGGCGATCGGCCCGACCGTGCCGGCCGCGTGGCGCGAGCAGTCCAAGAAGCAGGCGGACGCCGCGGGCGCGCTGAAGAAGTTCGACGCGGGCAAGAGCACGTACGAGACCAAGGCGGCCGGGCTCGCCGCCAAGTACAAGGACGTGCTGCCGCAGCTCAAGCTGGGCCACCTCGGTGCGTACGGCGAGGCCGCCAAGGGCACCTTCCAGCGCGAGTTCGGCAAGTCCTGGGGCACCAACATCGCCGAGGACATGGGCGCGAAGTACTACGGCAAGGTCAAGAAGCCGGGCCCCGGCTCGCACGCGGTCAGCGAATACCCGTCCGTCGAGGAACTCCCTGCCTCCTTCGAGGACGCCGAGGCCATCACCTACTCCGTGAAGCCCGACGGCAGCCTCCCCGAGTCCGTGAAGTACGCCATGGACTCGAAGCTGTGGAAGAACCTGCCCGCCGTCAAGGCCGGCAAGACCTTCCCGCTCCGCTACACCGAGGCGGCGACCTACGGGCAGGCCGTGCAGACCCTGGACGCGATCGACAAGTCGCTCGCCCCGCTGCTGAAGAAGTGACCGTCACCGGCATCGCGCCCGAAGCGGCGCGCACCCGGCGGACCGCACCTCAACTCGGCCTGCTCATCGGCGGGTTGGCGCTACTCGCGGTGGTCGTCGTGCTCAGCATGGGCGTGGGAGCCCGCCCGGTGGCGCCCGGCGAAGTCGTCCGTGCGCTCTTCGACTTCGGGGGCACCGACGACCACCTGGTCGTACGGGACGTCCGGGCGCCCCGCGCGCTGCTGGCCGTCGCGGTGGGCGCCGCCCTGGCGGTGGCGGGCGCGCTGATCCAGACGCTGGCCCGCAACCCGCTCGCCGAGCCCGGCATCCTGGGCGTCACCGCGGGCGCCGGATTCGCCGTCACCCTCGGCTCGGGGCTCGGCCTCGCCGCCGGACAGGCGGGCGAGCTGGGCTGGGCCGTCACCGGCTCGGTGCTCGCCGCGCTGCTGGTCGCCGCAGTCGGACGGCGCTCGCCGCTGCGCCTGGTGCTCACCGGCGTGGCCCTGACCGCGGTGCTCAGCGGTGTCGCGCTGGGCATGCGGCTGATGCTGCCGGACGTCTTCGACGCGTACCGGTTCTGGTCGGTCGGCTCCCTCGCCGCTCGCGAACAGGCCCCGCTGGCCTGGCCGTTGACCGCGATCGCACTGTCCCTGCTCGGCGCGCTGCTGCTGAGCCGGGCGCTGAACGCCCTGGCACTGGGGGAGAGCGTGGCGCACACACTGGGTGCGGGGGTGAACCGGGTGCGGGCCGCCGCACTCGTACTGATCACCGTCCTCAGCGGGGCGGCGACCGCGGTGGCCGGGCCGATCCTCTTCGTCGGGCTGATCGTTCCGCACCTGGTCCGCAGACCCGCGGCGGGCTCGGTGCCGTGGCTGATCCTCCACACGATGGTCCTCGGCCCGGTCCTGCTGCTGGTCGCCGACATCGGGTCGCGGGTACTGCTCCCCACCGGCGAGGTGCCGGTGGCCGTCGTGACCGCCTTCCTCGGCGCACCCATGCTGATCTGGGCGGTACGCCGCCACGGGGCGGGGGCGCTGTGACGACTCTCGTACTCGGGCGCGGGCCGGGGCTCCGGGTCGAGCGCCGCACGGCGGTGCTCGTCCCCGTCATGCTCGCCGTGATGCTGGGCCTCGGCCTGCTCGGGCTCTGCTACGGCGCGTCCTGGTCCCCTCCCGGAAGGGTCATCTCCGTACTCACCGGCGCGGAACGCTCCGTGGTGATCTCGGACTGGCGGCTGCCACGCGTGCTGGCCGGGCTGGTCCTCGGCGCCGCCCTCGGCGTGGCCGGAGCCCTCTTCCAGAACCTGACCCGCAACCCCATGGGCAGCCCGGACGTGATCGGCCTCGACGCGGGTGCCTACTCCGGCGCCCTGCTCGCGCTCACCGTCCTGTCCGGCACCTCCGCGCAACTGGCCGTCGGCTCGGTGCTCGGCGGGCTCCTCGTCGCCGCCGCGATCTACTTCCTCTCGTTCGACAAGGGCTTCTCGGGCCTGCGCCTCGTGGTGATCGGCATCGCGCTCAACGCGATGGTGACCGCGGTCAACTCGTGGATCGTGCTGCGCGCCGACCTGGAGGTGGCGATCGCCGCGGTCGGCTGGAGCGCGGGCTCGCTCAACGGCGTGGGCTGGGCCGACCTCGGCATCCCGTTCTCCGTGATCGCCGTACTCCTCGCCGTGATGGCCACCCGGGCGCACTCCATGCACCAGGCCTCGCTCGGCGACGCGATCGCGGTGACCACCGGCGTCGGTCTCGACCGGCTGCGGCTGCTGATGGTGCTCGTCGGCGTCGGCTGTACGGCCACGGTGACGGCGGTCGCGGGACCGATCGCGTTCATCGCGCTCGCCGCCCCGCAGATCGGCCGCCGGCTCGCGGGCGCGGCCGGAGTACCGCTGCTCCCCGCCGCACTGGCCGGGGCGGTACTGCTCCAGGGCGCCGACCTGCTCGCCCAGATGCTGCTCGCACCCGTCGCGCTGCCGGTCGGCGTGGTGAGCACCGCGATCGGCGGTTGCTATCTGATCTGGCTGCTGACGAAGGAGGTGAGGCGCGCATGACCGCACGCCCGACCACGGAACAAGCCGTACGGGAGTGCCCCGCACGCGAGCCGGCCGCACGCCTGACCGCGCGGGACATCACCTTGCGCTACGGCGACCGGGTGGTGTCCACACGGCTGAGCGTCGACGTCCCCGACGGTGCGTTCACCGCCGTCGTGGGCCCCAACGCCTGCGGCAAGTCGACCCTGTTGCGCGCACTGGTCCGGCTGCTGCGCCCTGACGCCGGGCAGGTGGAATTCGACGGCCGTGAGGTCGGCGGCTACCCGGCCAAGGCACTGGCCAAGCAACTCGGCTTCCTGCCGCAGGACCCCCTCGCCCCCGACGACATCCTGGTCCGCCAACTGGTCGGCCGAGGCCGCTTCCCCCACCAGTCGCTCCTCGCCCTGTGGTCGCCGGACGACGAGAAGGCCGTCACGGAAGCGATGGCCGCCGCCGGTGTCGCCGACCTCGCCGACCGGCCGGTGCAGGAGCTGTCCGGCGGACAGCGGCAGCGGGTGTGGATGGCCATGGTCCTCGCCCAGCAGACGCCCTATCTGCTGCTCGACGAGCCGACGTCGTTCCTGGACATCACTCACCAGTACCAACTCCTCGGCCTCCTCGCGGAGCTGCGCGACGAGGGCCGCACGGTGATCGCCGTCCTGCACGACATCAACCAGGCGTGCCGCTTCGCCGACCACCTGATCGCGATGAAGGACGGCCGGGTGGTCGCCGAGGGCGACCCCACCGACGTCGTCGACGCCGCCCTGATCGAGCAGGTCTTCGACCTGCCGAGCCTGATCGTCCCCGATCCGGTCACGGGCACCCCGATGGTCGTCCCCACCCTCCACGGAGCCGCCGCACGCAAGCGGTCGTGACGGCTACCGTTCCTCGCGGCTCGCCGACTGGTCAGGGTGAAGGGCGTCCAGGATGAGGGCGAGGCCGAAGGCGAACTCGTCGGCGTAGTCGTAGCCGGGCAACAGGGCGTGTCCCGTGGCCAGTTCGGCGAGGTGGGGGTAGGTGTCGGCGGGCATCTGGGACAGGATGGCGCCCGCCACCTCGTCGAGCTCCGCCTCGCCGTGGAACGGCAGGCTCTGTTCCTGGAGCACGAATCCGTACAGGTAGCTGTCGATCAGTGAGACGGCGTGCGCGGTCATGCGCAGGGAGAAGCCTCCCGCGCGCAACGTCCCGATGACGGCGTCGTGGTGGCGCAGGGTCGCGGGGCCCGGACTGCTGCGGGAGTCCATCAGGCCGACCGCCCAGGGGTGGCGTCGCAGGACGGCACGGGCGGATTCGGTGCGGCGGCGCATGGCGGTGTGCCAGTCCGTGTCGCGTCGCGGCAGTTCGATCTCGGCGAACACCGCGTCGACCATGCCGTCGAGGAGGTCCTCCCGGCCCGCCACGTGGTGGTAGAGCGACATCGCCTCGACGCCGAGCGGTTCGGCGACGGCCCGCATCGTCAGCGCGGCCGACCCCTTCGCGTCGGCGACCGCCACCGCGGTGCGGATCACCCGTTCCCGGCTGAGTGGGACCCGCGCCGAAGTCTCGCGTTGACGACGATTCGTGCCGCTCATCTGCGGCTCCTTCCCGACCTGTTGACTGCCTTACAGCATAAGGCTAGCTTCCCTTACGTCATAAGGTCGGCTTGTCGGTGAAAGGGACGCGCCATGGGCACGGAACGTACGAAGAAGGTCTGCGTCGTCGGAGCCTCGGGCAAGCTCGGCCAGTACATGGTCCGGCACGCGCTGGAGCGCGGGTACGAGGTGGTCGGGGTCTGCCGGGAGCGCAGTGTCCCCAAACTCGCCGCGTACGAAGGCCGGATGACCGTCGTGCCAGGACCCACGAATGATCCCGAGGTGATCCGGCGCGCGGTCGCCGGATGCGACGGGGTGCTGACGGTGCTGGCGCCGTGGGGCGTGCAGAGCTACTCGTCGGGCACGGCGCAGGCGGTCCTCGACCATGCCCGGCCGGGTGCCCGGCTGATCTTCTCGTGCGGCTGGCACATCACGCGAGACGGCGAGGACCGGTACTCGTGGCTGTTCAGGCTGGGTGTGCGGGTGGCCGCCGTACTGGGCAAGCTGGTACGGGCCGTCGAGCTCGACGACCAGGTGGAGGCCTGCCGCAGGGTGTTCGCCAGCGACACCCGCTGGACGGTGGTGCGCGGCAGCACGCTGGAGGAGGGCGAGAGCCAGGGCCTGCCCGTGTGGAGCAGGCACGTGGGGGACCCGGTACTGGCCGGCGACCGGACGCGGCGGGTCGACTTCGCGCTCTTCATGGTGGAGGCGCTCACCGACGACGCGCTGGTGCGGGAGGCCCCGGCGATCGTCGGCTGCCGGACCCCCAGCGCTCTCGCGCACGCGGGTCGATGAATTCGATGCGTGGTCCACGGGCATGATCCCGGTTCCGGCGAGGCCCTGCCGGTCTGTTGGCCAGGGTGGCGAACAGGAAGGGATCCCGATGCCCTGATGGGCTGACGTAGCATCAACTACGGGTACTGGTAGGGGACATGCGTCGCACGGAAGCGGAGGATGGATGGCCGGCCGGTCGGATCGCGCGGTGCTGATGGCGTCGCTGCGGGTCCGGCTCGGGCTGGTCGCGGTTCTCGGTGTGCTCGGAGTCACCGTGCTCGGGGTCATGTACGCGGGCCACGGTCGGCCCGGTGCGCTGGATGCGTGGATCATCGCGCCGACGGCGGACAGCATCGAGTCACCGTGGCGACGCGTCGCTCTGGCCGTGGACTTCCTGGGCGAGCCCGTGGGCGCGGCGGCGCTGGTGGCGCTGGCCGTGACCGGGTGTCTGCTGCTGCGGCGGTCCCGGGCGGCGGTGCTCGTCGTGGTCGGGCCCGGCCTGACCGTGGGGGTGACCACCGGGCTCAAGTACGTGGTGGGACGCACCATCCACGGCGACAACCTCTCCTACCCGAGCGGGCACACCGGCTTCCTCACCGCGCTCGCCCTCGCGGTGGCGCTGTGCGCGGCCGGGTGGTTCGGTCTCGGCAGAGCGGCAGGGGCGCTGCTCGTGCTCGGTGCGGCGCTGGTCGCGGGGGCCGCCATGGGGTGGGCGCAGGTCGCGCTGACCGCGCACTACCCGACGGATGCCATGGGCGGGTGGTGCACCGCCCTGGTGGTGGTACCGGCGACGGCCTGGGTGGTCGACAGGGTGGCCGACGCCGGTGCACCAGAGCGTCGCCACGTCAGGACAGGCGACGGAACACGGGTTTGACCGGCCGCCCACCCAGCCACGGTGTGGGATCACCGGAGTCCAGCGCCTTGCGGTACACCGCGCACGCCTGGGACACCACGTCGACCGTGCGGGCGATGTCCGCTTCGTCGAGGGCGCTGCTCACCACGAACGAAGGGGCGAGCACTCCGCCCGCGAGGAGTTGGCGCAGAAACAGCGTGCGGTACTGCTGCGACGGCTGCCCCTTCTCGTCGAGGGTGGCGAAGACCAGGTTGCTGGCCCGGCCCCGTACGACGACGTGGTCGGCGACGCCCATGGTGGCCGCGGCCTCACGGACCCCGGCGGCCAACCGCTCGCCGAGGGAATGCAGTCGGGCGGTGATGCCCTCCTCGACGTAGGTGGTCTGCACGGCCATCGCGGCGGCCAGGGAGTGCGTCTCCGCGCCGTGCGTGGTGGAGAGCAGGAACACCCTCTCGCCGGAGTGCCGCAGCCCGCCCCGCTCCATCAGGTCCCGCCGCCCGGCCAGGGCGGAGACGGCGAACCCGTTGCCCAGCGCCTTGCCGAACGTGGAGAGGTCGGGGACCACGCCGTACAGGCCCTGTGCGCCCGCCTCGGACCAGCGGAGACCGGTGATCATCTCGTCGAGGACCAGCAGGCAGCCATGCCGGTCGGCCAGTGCCCGAAGGCCCTGGAGGTAGCCCGGAGCGGCGGGTCCAACGGGTTCGACCGGCTCGACGGGTTCGAGGATCAGGCAGGCGACCTCGCCCCGGTAGCGGGTCAGCAGCTCCTCCGTGGCGGCCAGGTCCCCGTACGGGAAGGAGACCGTCAGTTCGGTGGTCGCCGCCGGGATTCCGGCGGACATCGGCGTCGTACCGATGAACCAGTCGTCGACGGAGAAGAAGGGGTGGTCGCCGCACACGGCCACCCTGGGGCGGCCGGTGACCGCGCGCGCCAGGCGCACCGCCGCCGTGGTGACGTCGGATCCGTTCTTCGCGAACTTCACCATTTCGGCGGTCGGCACGGTGGCGAGGAAGCGTTCCGCGGCCTCGACCTCGATGATCGAGGGCCGGGCGAAGTTGCTGCCGCGGTCGATCTCCCGGCGCACGGCCTCGTTCACGCGCGGGTGGGCGTGGCCGAGGCTGACCGACCGCAGGCCGGACCCGTACTCGATGTAGCGGTTGCCGTCGACGTCCCACACATGGGCGCCGCGGCCGTGGCTGATGACCGGGGCCAGGTGCTCGGGGTACTGGTCGTCGCCCTTGGCGTAGGTGTGCGCGCCCCCGGGGATCAGGGCGTGCAGGCGCTCGTTCGCCGCCTGCGACCGGGGGAGTGCGAACTCTTCGGTGTCCACGCCGACTTCAGCTCTCTTTCCGCTTCAGGTCCTGCTTCAGGGCCTCGGCCAGGCTCGGTGCCTCCCGGTCCCTCGGGGACATCAGCGCCGGTGGCAGCGGCCACGGAATGGCGAGTTCCGGGTCGTCGAAGGCGATCGTCACGTCCTCGGCCGGGTCGTGCGGGCGGTCGATCCGGTAGGAGGTGTCGGCGGGCTGGGTCAGCGCCTGGAAGCCGTGCGCGCACCCCGCCGGGACGTAGAGCGTCCGCTGCGTCGTGTCGGACAGCTCGAAGTAGGCCTGCTTGCGGTACGTCGGCGAGTGGGGCCGCAGGTCCACGACGACGTCGAAGATCCGCCCGTACGAGCACCGCACGAGCTTCGCCTCCCCGGCGCCGGAGCGCAGGTGCATGCCCCGCAGCACCCCCCGGGCCGAACGGGACACGCTGTCCTGGGCGAAGGCGTCCGGGTCCAGGCCCACCGAGCGGAGCACGTCGGCGTCGAAGGTGCGGCAGAAGAAGCCGCGCTCGTCGGTGTAGGGCGTCGGCTCGAAGAGGTACGCGCCGTCGATGTCCGGGACTTCGGTCGCCTTCATGGAGTCTCCCGCGGTTGGTCGTGGGCGCCCGCCGGAAACAGGGCCCTGGTCAGGTCGAGGAATGCGTCCTGGAGTTGACGGACCGCTTCCTGATTCCGTTCGGCGAGGGTGCGTCGTAGTTCCGTCGCGTGCTTCTCCAACTCGCGGAACTGTACGAGGAGGTGGTCGGCGTCGACCTCGCGGGCCGGGTGGCAGTACGCACCGAGTCCCATCCGGTCCATGAGCGCGTCGCTCTTCGCCGCATAGCTGACCGCGAGCGTCGGCGTACCGGCCTTCAGCGCACAGACCAGGTTGTGGTAGCGGGTGGCCACCACGGCCTCGGCAGCCGCCGTCTCCTCCATGAGGTCGGCCAGCGAGTTCGCCTCCGCAGCGGTGACCAGCGGCGAGTCCACCGCGTCGAGGATCGCGTCGACCACCTGCGCGTCGCACGCGTCGCCGGTGAGCAGCCGCACCCGCCGTCCGTCCTCGGCCAGTGCGCGGACGAAGCGGATCGTCCCGTCGACGTAGCGGCGGTGGATCTCCTCGGCACGGTCGCGGTCGTCGTTGCCGCCGTGGAAGTCCATGACGCCGACGCAGACCGGACCAGGGGGCGCGCTCGCCTCCGGCGCCGGCAGGGCGAACGCGAGGTCCGGACAGACCTTGTCGCGCGCGGTGTCCACACCCATCTCCCGCATGGCGTCGCGGGACAAGACGTCCCTGTACGTCCGGTACGCGGCCAGCTTCGCCGACCAGCGCACCAGTGCCCGGGTCGCCCGGTCCCGGATCGGCGCGGCCCCGACACCGACCAGCGCGACCGGGGTGCGCAGCAGCCGCCCGCTCGCGCAGAGCAGGAACAGCGCGTACGGGAAGCCCCACGGCCGCAGCGGCAGCGTGGCCTCCAGGACGCCCATGCCCGGCACGATCACCACGTCGTGCCGCCGCACCCAGGCGGCGGTGCGGGCGGCGTCGACGAGCTTCCCCACGCCCTTCGCCGCGACCGCGCCCGCCCGCGACGCGGTCCGGTACTCCCCGCGGTTCCAGTGCAGCCGTGTCGCGGGTATCCCGTACCGGGCCGTGATGATCTCGGGCCCGCCGCACAAGGCGTCCACGACCGCCTTCGGGTGCTCGGCGCGCACATACCCGAGTACGGCTTCGAGGGACCCGTCGTTGCCGAGGTTTCCCGAGCCGAGCAGGCCGAACACCCCCACCCGCACAGGGATTTCGGGGGAGGCCGTGGTCACGCCTTCCTCCCCTCGCGCCCCGCGACCAGCGCGTCGACCGAGACCGCGAGCAGCGCCGGGTCGACCGGCGCCCGGTCCTCGACCCGCTCGCCGGTGCCCGGCCGGGCCCGGCT
>NZ_JBSGZD010000274.1:0-10645 GCF_053610825.1 Streptomyces sp. NPDC054863
GCCGAGTTCCTCGGCGACCCGGCGCACGCGCGCGCGGGTGCCGGAAGAGACCCCGGGGCGGTCGTTGAGCGCGAAGGAGACCGCGCTCTCGGAGACACCGGCACGGCGTGCGATGTCCTTCATGGTGGGCCTGCGCGCCGGCCGGGGCCGGATGCCGTCGCCGGACGCGGCAGCAGCGGTCATGGTGCGGGGTTCCTCTCGGGTGCGGGTGCGGGTGCGGGTGCGGGTGCGGATTGGGTGCGGATTGGGTGCGGGTGCGGGGGTGGGCACCTGTACGGACGGCTGGACAGTCGCCCGGGCGATTGCTGGTGCCGCCGACGTCGTGGACGGAGGCACAGGGAACGGCGGCGCTTCCGCCCGTAGGTCGACGTGTCGACCTCCGGCATCACGGCTCCGGCATGCACATCCTCCACCCGATCCCCCAACTCCGGTCGGAGAAAGCCGAGTAGCGAACTAAACCGCATGAGCGCGTAGAAGCATTACCGCGCCCCACACCCCGTGTCAACTCCCCACTCAACCGCATTAGTCCAGCTCACAGACCCAAAAAAACCCACGTGTGCAAGGCTGTTGACGTCACACACATCGCCCGCCCATCGTGTGTTCCGCAATCCGGCAGCGCGGCCGGTGCGAAGAGGAGGAACGACGATGTCCCGTGGGCGCCTGTCCCGCATCTCCATCGCCACCGCCATGGCGGCAACCCTGTTGTCGACCGCCGCCTGCGGCATGGGCGGCAGCGGCAATGACAACGATGCCAAGCAGCCCGAGAAGTCGGGCAAGGTGTCCGGCGAGATCAGCTTCCGCACGCTGCAGCTCAAGCCGACCTTCACGACGTACGTCCAGGGTGTGATCGACGCGTTCGAGAAGAAGTACCCGGACGTCAAGGTGAAGTGGGAGGACGTGCCGGGAGACGGCTACAACGAGAAGCTCGTCGCGGACGCCCAGGCCGGCGCCCTGCCGGACGTCGTCAACCTCAACACCGACTCCTTCCAGCTCCTCGCCGACCGCGGCATGCTGGCGGACGTCGCCAAGCTGGACCCGGCGGTACAGAAGGACTTCGTCCCCGGCGCCTGGGACCAGTACAAACTCCCTTCCAAGCAGGGCGTGTTCGCCTACCCCTGGTACGTGACGCCGGAGATCCTCACGTACAACAAGGACCTCTTCGCGAAGTCGGGCCTGGACGTCGACAAGCCGCCGACGACCGTCGAGCAGTTCTTCGACCACGCGGAGAAGATCACCGAGAAGTCCGGCGGCAAGTACTCGGCGTTCATGGCCGATCCGAAGTCGCGGCTGCCCGGCGACTGGCAGAAGATGGGCATCCCGGTCCTGAGCGCCGAGAAGGACGCGTTCACCTTCCACACGCCGAAGGCCGTGGAGTGGGTGGAGCGGATGAAGAAGCTGTACGCCATGGGCGCCATGCCGAAGGAGTCGCTCACCAAGTCCGACGACACCAGCCAGCTGTACGGCGCGGACAAGCTGGTCTTCGGCCCCGGCTCGCCCGGCTTCATCCGGGACGTGAAGGCGAACGCGCCGAAGGTGTACGCCAAGACGCAGGTGGCGAAGGCGGTCACCGGGGTCCTCGGCCACATCGGCATCTACACGCAGTCGCTCGGCGTCCGCAAGGACACCAAGTCCCCCGACGCGGCGGCCGAGTTCGCGAAGTGGGTGACGAACGGGCCGAACCAGGTCGCCTTCTCCAAGGAGGTCGCGATCTACCCGTCGAACGCGAAGGGTCTCGCCGACCCGTACTTCGCCGACAAGGGCGACGGCAAGGACCCGGAGACCCTGGCGCGGGCGCTCGGCGCGGAGGAGCTGAAGGAGGCGCAGCTCGACGCGAACACGCCCGTCGAGTGGACCACCCAGATCGGCGACGCCGTGGTCCGCGAGATGCAGAAGGCGATCAAGGGCGAGGTGGACGCCAAGACCGCGCTGACGAAGGCGCAGGACGAGGCGAACAAGATCCTCGCCCAGCAGGCCGAGCTGAAGAAGAAGTAGGCGGCCCCTCATGTCACAGCTGACCGGCACCGGTACGGACACCGGGCCCCGTACGGACAAGTCCGTACGGGGCGGCGCCCCGGCCCCGTCGGGCACGCGCGAGGCCCGCCGCCTCAAGAGGGCCATGGGCACGGAGACGGGTCTGGTGCACCGCCGCTGGTGGACGCCGTACCTGTTCCTGCTGCCGGGGCTCGCCCTGGTGGTGACGTTCAGCCTCTGGCCGTTCGTCAACACCGTCATCCTCTCCCTGACGGATGCTCAAATCCTGCGCGGCGGCGGCTTCGTGGGGTTCGACAACTACGCGCGTGCGATGGCGGACGACACCTTCTGGCTCGCCCTGTTCAACAGCGTGCTGTACACGGTCGTAGTCGTGCCGTGCCTGGTGTTCCTGCCGCTGGCGCTGGCCGTGCTCGTACAGAAGAAGATCCCCGGCATCGGCTTCTTCAGGTCCGCCTTCTACACACCGGTCATCGCGTCGGCGGTCGTCGTCGGCCTGATGTGGCAGTGGATCCTGCGCAGCGACGGGCTGGTCAACACGGTCTTCGAGAAGCTGAGCCTGATCAGCGAGCCGATCCCGTTCCTCACCGACTCCACGATGCTGCTGGTCTCGGCGATGATCGTGACGGTCTGGAAGGGCCTCGGCTACTACATGGTCTTCTACCTGGCCGCGCTCGGGAACGTACCGACGTCGCTGTACGAGGCCGCGGCCATCGACGGCGCGGGGACGCTGCGGCGCTTCTTCAGCATCACCGTGCCGAGCGTGAAGCCGATGATGCTGCTGGTCGGGACGCTGTCGGCGATCTCGGCACTGCGGGTGTTCACCGAGATCTACATCCTGGGCGGCGAGAGCGGCGGCCCGGGCGGCGACTCCCGGACGCTGCCGTTCCTGATCCGTCAGGTGGGACTCGGGTTCGCCGGCGAGACGGGGTACGCGGCGGCCATCTCCATCCTGCTGTTCCTGCTCACGCTGGTGTTCAGCCTGCTGGGGCACCGTCTCTCGAAGGGTGACGAGAGTTGAGCACGACCGCTGTTTCCCGTACCGCCGAGAAGCCGAAGCGTTTCACCGAGAAGCCGAAGCGTTACAGCCGGCGGGTGCTGATCGGCCTGTCGGGCCGCTATCTGACGCTCTGTCTGATGCTGGTCGTACTGGTCGGCCCGATCGCCTGGCAGTTCCTGACCTCGCTCAAGGGCCGTGGCGAGAACGTCTACGAGGGCGTCCTGCCCAGCGATCCGACGCTCGACAACTACGCCCGGGTCTCCGAGGCCTTCCCGCTCTTCCAGTACGTCGGCAACACGCTGATCGTGGCGGTGCTCGCCATCACCTCGAACTGCCTGTTCGCGGCGATGGGCGGGTACGCGCTGTCGCGGGCCGGGTGGCGGGGCCGCAAGTCGGTCTTCACGGTGCTGGTCGCGACGCTGATGTTCCCGTTCGAGTCCGTGATGATCTCGATGTTCCTGACGGTACGTGAGATGGGCCTGGTCGACACCC
The DNA here is from genome assembly GCF_053610825.1 of Streptomyces sp. NPDC054863. Taxonomy (NCBI): domain Bacteria; kingdom Bacillati; phylum Actinomycetota; class Actinomycetes; order Kitasatosporales; family Streptomycetaceae; genus Streptomyces; species Streptomyces sp. NPDC054863. The sequence goes on from NZ_JBSGZD010000274.1 coordinate 3,482, forward strand.
TGGCCGGGGTGTGGCTGCCGGGAGCCGTGTCGGTCATCAACCTGATGATCATGCGCGCGGCGTTCCTCGCCGTACCGAAGGAGGTCGAGGAGGCGGCGGTCCTCGACGGGGCGAACGAGTGGCAGCGCTTCCGGCGCGTCTTTCTGCCAAGTGCCAAGGGAGCGCTGGCAGTTGTCTGCATCACCAGCTTCATGGGGGCGTGGGACGACTTCCTGTGGCCACTGATCGTGCTGACCAACAGCGACAACTACACGCTTCAGCTGGGGCTGAAGACCCTGGCGGGCGCGACGACCGTCAACGACCAGCGGCTGATCGCGGCCGGGGCGATGGCGGCGCTGCTGCCGATGATGCTGCTGTTCTTCGCGTTGCAGCGGTACTTCTTCAAGGGCGTCGGCGAGGGCGCCGTCAAGACCTGACCTCCTCGCTCGCGACCTGACCTCCTGACCCTTAGGAATGGCCGATGTCTGTACGACGCGTAAGCCCCGCACGCCCGCAACCGCGCTTCGGGGCCAACTACACGCCGTCGGTGGGGTGGTTCCACCACTGGCTGGACTTTGAACTCGACGAGGTGAGAAGGGACTTCGACTCGCTGGCCGCCCTCGGCCTCGACCATGTGCGGGTGTTTCCGCTGTGGCCCCTCTTCCAGCCCAACCGGACGATGATCCGGGGTCGGGCGGTGGAACACCTGGGACAGCTCGTCGACGCGGCGGGCGAGCGCGGGCTCGACGTGGCGGTGGACGCACTCCAGGGGCACCTTTCCAGCTTCGACTTCGTACCGACGTGGCTCACGACCTGGCACCGGCGGAACATGTTCACGGACCCGGACGTGGTGGAGGCGGAGGCGCGGTACGTGGAGACGCTGGCCGCTTCCCTCGCCGAGCGGCCGAACTTCATCGGGATGACGCTCGGCAACGAGGTCAACCAGTTCTCCGACCGGCCCCACCCGGACCCCGACCCGTGTACGTACGACCAGGCGGGGCTGTGGCTGGAACGGCTGCTGGCCGCGTGCGAGCGGGGTGCACCGGGGAAGCTGCACGTGCACTCGGAGTACGACGCGGTGTGGTTCCAGCCCGGACACCCCTTCACCCCTGCGCATGCGTCGCGGCTCGGCGGGGCGACGACCGTCCACGCGTGGGTGTTCAACGGGACGGCGCAGCGGCACGGGCGCGACGGCGCGGCGACGGTCCACCACGCGGAGTACCTGATGGAGCTGTCGAAGGCGTGGGCCGACGTGCCGGGGCGGCCGGTGTGGCTGCAGGAGGTGGGCGCCCCCGCACCGCTCGTCCCCGCGGAGCACGCGGCGGAGTTCGTGACGGCGACGGTGGAGAACGCGCTCACCTGTGAGGACCTGTACGGGGTGACGTGGTGGTGCTCGCACGACGTGTCCCGGAAGCTGGCGGACTTCCCCGAGCTGGAGTACAGCCTCGGACTCCTCACTTCCGAACGGGAGTTGAAGCCGCAGGGCAAGGCGGTGGCCGAGCTGATCGCACGGGTACGGGCCGGGACGGCGCCGGAGCCTGTCCGGCGGCGGACGGCGCTCGTCCTCGACGTGGGCGATGCCTTGACCGCGCCCGGGCGGGCCACGTGCGCGCCGGGCGGGGAGTTCTACGAGGCGTGGGCGGGGCTGGCGGGCCAGGGGGCACGACCGGCGGTCGTCCTCACCGACCGCACCTCGGATGCGGGATACCTCGCGGGGCGGGGGATCGAGGAGGTGGTGCGGGTGGGGGGCTGAGGATGCGCACCCCGGTGCGGGTCGGCGTCCCGCTTCGCGGATTCGGCCCCTCCCCGCCCCTTCCCCTGAACCGCCGGCCGCGGGGCTGGTGATCGTCGCGCGGGTACGTCGTGGCTGATCGCGCAGTTCCCCGCGCCCCCAACTGCCCCTTCCCCTGAACCGCCGGCCGCGGGGCTGGTGATCGTCGCGCGGGTACGTCGTGGCTGATCGCGCAGTTCCCCGCGTCCCCAACTGCCTGCCCCCTGGCCCCCGATCCCCCTTACGCGATACCACCGCCCCGCTCACCCTCGACTCTCCCGGAGACCCCCATGTCCCTCTCCCGCCGCACCCTCCTCACCGCCGCCACCGCCCTCGGCGCCGCCCCGTTCCTCTCCGCCACCCCGGCAGCAGCAGCCGTGCCCGGGCAGCGAGCTCCCGCCCCGCCCCTCCAGCCCTACGCCAGTTACTGGTTCCCCGACACCTTCCCGGAAGGGAGAGAGCCCGACCCCGGTGCCACCTGGCGCAGCCTCAAAGCCTGGCGGGCCGCCGACGACCCCGACCTCCCCTTCAACACCTCCACCGTCCCGCTCGCCACCAAGCAGCGGTTCACCCCGCCCCCGGCCAACCCCACCGCCCGCCCCGACCAGGCCAAAGTCTCCGCCCTCGTCTCCTTCGGCAGCACCGCCCGCAACCCCTCCCAGGGGTCACCGACCGCCGACTTCTACGCGCTCACCCACTGGGCGTACCTCGAAGAGCTCGTCTTCTGGGGCGGCTCGTCCGGCGAGGGCATCGTCCTGGCACCGAACGCCCCCGTCGTCGACGCCGCCCACCGCAACGGCGTCCGCGTCCTCGGCAACGTCTTCCTGCCGCCCGTCGCCTACGGCGGCAGCCTCCGGTGGACCCGCGACCTCGTCCAGCGCGACGCGTTCGGCCGGTTCCCGCTCGTCGCCAAGCTGATCGAGGTCGCTCGGACGTACGGGTTCGACGGCTGGTTCCTCAACGGCGAGACCGACGCGGGCGGCGACGCCCCGCTCGCCGCCGAATTCGTCGAGTTCGTCAGGACTCTGCGCCGCTCCGCCCCCGACCTCTCCATCACCTGGTACGACGCCTTCAACATCGAGGGCCGTGTCGGCTGGCAGGGCGCGCTCAACGACAAGAACGCCCCGTTCTTCACGCACTCCCGCACGATGTTCGTCGACTTCCGCTGGTCCCCGGCCAAGCTCGCCGAATCCGCCGCGTACGCGAAGGGCATGGGCCGCTCCCCGTACGACCTCATGACCGGTGTCGACGTCGAGGCGAACGGCTGGAACACCCGCGCCGACTGGGACGCCATCGTCCCCGCCACCCGCGGCCACGTCACGAGCCTCGGCCTGTACCGGCCGGAGTGGACGCTGCACTCCCTGCCCTCCGCGACCCGCACCCCGACCCGGTTCCACGCCCGCGACGACCAGTTCTGGACCGGCGAGCACACCGATCCCGCGGCCCCGAACGGTCCCGGCACCTGGCGGCCCGCCGCCCAGTACGTCGCCGACCGCTCCACCGTCTCCGCCCTCCCCTTCGCCACCTCCTTCAACACCGGCCACGGCGTCGGCTGGTACGAGGACGGCCGCCGCACCGGTGACACCGCGTGGAACCACCTCGGGCTCCAGGACCTGCTGCCGTCCCGCCGCTGGACCGTCCGTACCACCGGCAGCCGCCCTCAGGTCGGCTTCGACTTCGACGCGGCCTGGCGCGGCGGCAGCAGCCTCCTCGTCCAAGGGGCGGGGGACTTCGCGGCGGCCCCGGTCGAGCTGGATCTCTACCGTACGAAGTTCCAAGTGGACTCAGCCACGGTCAAGTTGATCCACCAGGGGGTCGAGGGCGGTGCCGCCGCCGTCGAGGTGACCGTCACCGGCCCGGACGGCCGTGTCCGCCGACTCGCGACCACCCGTGTCCGTACCGTCGGGGGATGGACCGTCTCCACCGCCCGCCTCCCCCGGGGTCTCGGCCGCGTCGACGCGATCGGTGTCCGCCTCTCCGGGGCGGCCTCCGCCTGGCGGCTCGGTGCACTTTCCGTGTACGAGCGCGGGACCGGCACCCCGGACCGCCCCGCCGCCGTACGCATCACCGCCCACCGGATCGCCTCCCCCACCAGCACCTCCCCCACCACCGCCGAGCTGCGCCTGCGGTGGCGGCCGGTGCGCGGGGCCCGGCACTACGAGGTGCACCAGGTGCTTCCGGACGGCGCACGGCGTTTCCTCGGCGGCACGACGGGCAGCGCCTACTACGTCCCGTCCCTGCGCCGCACCTCGGACACCGAGAAAGCAACCGTCCTCGAAGTCCGTGCGGTGGGGCCGCTGTTGAGCTCCTCGCGCCCCACCACCACCTCCCTCGCCTGGTAACACCACACACATTCGGAGCACCCTCATGCACGACGACCGCAGCATCGTGGAACACCGCCTCCGGCGGGTGCTCCAGGAGCGCATCCGGCCCGCCGTCCGTTCCCACTCCGTCCCCCTCAGCGTCGAGCGCTGGGAAGCGCCGGGCGAGCCGGTACCGGTCGCCGAGGGGCTGGCCGCCGAGTACGGGCCGGCCACGACCGGAGAGCCGTGGGGTCCGGCCTGGGGCACCACCTGGTTCCGCGTCACGGGGCGGGTGCCCGCCGAGTGGGCGGGGCGGACCGTCGAGGCCGTCCTCGACCTCGGCTTCGACCGGAACATGCCGGGCTTCCAGTGCGAGGGCCTGGTCTACCGGCCCGACGGCGAAGCGGTGAAGGCCCTCAACCCGCGCAACGACTGGGTGCGGATCGGTGGCGACCGCGCACAGGGCGGCGAGGAGGTGCTGCTGTACGTCGAAGCGTCCTCGAACCCCATCCTGGTCGACCACGCCCCCACCTACGAGGGCGACCGGCTGACCGCACGGCAGGACCCGCTCTACCGCATCGAGCGGACGGACCTGACCGTCTTCGATACCGAAGTCTGGGAGCTGGTACAGGACTTGGAGGTGCTCGGCTCGCTGATGCACCACCTCTCCAAGGAGGACGCGCGCCGCTGGGAGATCCTGCGGGCGATCGAGCGCTGCCTCGACGCGGTCGACCTCACGGACGTCGCGGGATCGGCCACCCGCGCCCGCGGCGAACTCGCCGAAGTGCTCGCCTCCCCCGCCCCCCGCTCCGCGCACCAGATCAGTGCGGTCGGGCACGCCCACATCGACTCGGCGTGGCTGTGGCCGCTGCGCGAGACGGTGCGCAAGGTGGCCCGGACGTCCTCCAACATGGTCAACCTGATGGACGACCACCCCGAGTTCGTCTTCGCGATGTCGCAGGCGCAGCAGCTCGCCTGGGTCAAGGAGCACCGGCCCGAGGTGTTCGCGAAGGTCAAGAAGAAGATCGCGGACGGGCAGTTCGTGCCGGTCGGCGGCATGTGGGTGGAGTCGGACACCAACATGGTCGGCGGGGAGGCGATGGCCCGCCAGTTCCTCTACGGAAAGAAGTTCTTCCTGGACGAGTTCGGGATCGAGACCAACGAGGTCTGGCTGCCGGACTCCTTCGGGTACACGGCGGCGATGCCGCAGCTGGTGAAGCTGTCGGGGTCGAAGTGGTTCCTGACGCAGAAGATCTCCTGGTCGCAGGTGAACAAGTTCCCGCACCACACCTTCTGGTGGGAGGGCATCGACGGCACCCGCGTCTTCACGCACTTCCCGCCGGTCGACACGTACAACTCGGACCTGGGCGGCGAGCAGATGGCGCACGCGGCCCGCAACTACCGGGAGAAGGGCCGGGGTTCACGCTCGCTGGCCCCCTTCGGCTGGGGTGACGGCGGCGGTGGCCCCACCCGCGAGATGCTGGCGCGGGCGGAGCGGCTGCGCGACCTGGAGGGATCGCCGAAGGTGACGGTCGAGAAGCCGTCCGCCTTCTTCGCGAAGGCGGAGGCCGAGTACCCGGACGCCCCCGTGTGGGCGGGCGAGCTCTATCTGGAGTTGCACCGGGGCACGTACACCTCGCAGGCGAAGACCAAGCAGGGCAACCGGCACAGCGAGTCACTGCTGCGGGAGGCCGAGCTGTGGGCGGCCACGGCGGCCGTCCGCGCAGACGGATACACCTATCCTCAGGCGGAGTTGGAGCGGATCTGGAAGACGGTGCTGCTGCACCAGTTCCACGACATCCTGCCCGGTTCGTCGATCGCCTGGGTGCACCGCGAGGCGCGCGAGACGTACGCCCGGATCCGCGGCGAGCTGGAGTCGATCACGGCGGGCGCGCAGACGGCACTCGCAGGGCGGGGCGAGGAGACTCTCGTCTTCAACTCGGCGCCGCACGACCGTCGTTCGGTCCGTGCGGGCGGCGCTTCGGCCGTTCCCGTACGTACGACGGAAGCGGTCACCGCATCGGCGCGCGACGGCGGCTTCGAGCTCGCCAACGGCCTGCTGCGCATCACCGTCGACAGCCGCGGCCTGGTCGTCTCGGCGTACGACATCGGGGCCCGCCGGGAGGCCGTGGCCCCGGGCCTGGCGGCGAACCTGCTCCAGATCCACCCGGACTTCCCCAACATGTGGGACGCCTGGGACATCGACGAGTTCTACCGGCACAACGTGACGGACCTGATCGGCGTCGACTCCCTCGAACTCGCCGTGTCGACGGATGAGTCGGCGACTGTCACGGTCCGCCGTTCCTTCGGGGAGTCGACCGTGCTCCAGCACCTCACGCTGCGCTCCGGCGCGAAGGTCCTCGACATCCAGACGGACGTCGACTGGCGCGAGACGGAGAAGTTCCTGAAGGCGTCCTTCCCGCTGGACGTGAAGGCGGAGCGGTCTGCGTCCGAGACGCAGTTCGGGCACGTCTTCCGCGCCACGCACACCAACACCTCCTGGGAGGCGGCCAAGTTCGAGATCTGTGCGCACCGGTGGATCCAGGTGGAGGAGCCCGGCTGGGGCACGGCCGTCGTCAACGACTCGACGTACGGCCACGACGTCACCCGTGAGATGCGCGCGGACGGCGGCCAGACCACCACGGTCCGCCTCTCCCTGCTACGCGCCCCGCGCTACCCGGACCCGGAGACCGACCAGGGCACGCACCGGCTGCGCTTCGCGCTCGCGCCGGGCGCCACGGTCACGGAAGCGGTCCGCGAGGGCCACCGGATCAACCTTCCGGAGCGTACGGTCGCGGGCGCGCCTGGCACGGTGGTCGAGCCGCTGTTCCGCGTGGACGACGACCGGATCGTCGTCGAGGCGGTCAAGCTCGCGGAGGACGGCAGCGGCGACGTGGTCGTCCGGCTCTACGAGGCGGCGGGCGGCCGGGCGGCGGGCACGCTGACCGCCGGCTTCCCCGCGGCGTCGGTCACCGAGACGGACCTGCTGGAGCGTCCGCTCGCCGACTCGCCCTCGTACGAAGCGAGTTCGGAAGGCGGCGTGGAGCTGACGCTGCGTCCGTTCCAGATCCTGACGCTGCGGGTGGCACGGGCCTAGCAGCACCCTCCTGG
>NZ_JBSGZD010000275.1:0-10640 GCF_053610825.1 Streptomyces sp. NPDC054863
CCCGTGGACCGCGGCTAACGGCCGAGCGCCTGCCAGACGGTGACGGCGAGCGCGGCGAGCGCGGTGAGCGCCGCCACCGCGGGCAGCGGCCAACGGGAGTGTTCCAGGACGCTGACGCGGGCGATCAGGTCGGCGAGGTCCTTGTCGTTCTGGTCGTCACGCAGAGTGTGTACGGCGAGCCGTCCCTCGATGTGGGCGTGCCCCACATCGAGGCGGCGGCGAATCTCCGAAACTTCTTCTACGACCACGCTCTGTTCGGGGTCGGTGGTCACGATGACCGCTCCTTACGGGAGAGTTGGCTCAGTTGTTGTGACGGTGAGTCAACTCCCTTGTTCCGTACGGCGGGAGAGTGTGTGCGGGGCATATGCGAGCACACCCCGCACACCGCGCGCGCCCCCGCACACTCCGTGCGAATCAGGAGTGCGGGGGGCGCTGCGGACGGCGTGTGACGTTCTGTCAGGCGCGCGGGTGCCAGGTGGGTGTCAGCCGTACGGGTAGAAGCCCGAGCCCGTCTTGCGGCCGAGCCGGCCCGCGTCCACCATCCGCTGGAGCAGCGGCGGGGCGGCGTACAGCGGCTCCTTGAACTCGGCGTACATCGAGTCCGCCACCGAGGCGACCGTGTCCAGGCCGATCAGGTCGGCGAGCTTCAGCGGGCCCATCGGGTGGGCGCAGCCCAGCTCCATGCCGTTGTCGATGTCCTCGCGCGAGGCGATGCCCGACTCGAACATCCGGATCGCGGAGAGCAGGTACGGGATGAGCAGCGCGTTCACCACGAAGCCCGAGCGGTCCTGGGCGCGGATGGCGTGCTTGCCGAGGATCTTCTCCACCATGGCGTGCGCCCGGCTGATCGTGCCCTCGGAGGTGGTGAGGGCCGGGATCAGCTCGACGAGCTTCTGCACCGGGGCCGGGTTGAAGAAGTGGATGCCGATGACGGCGTCCGGGCGGGACGTCGCGACGGCCAGCTTCACCAGCGGGATGGAGGAGGTGTTGGAGGCCAAGATGGCGTCCGGGCGGGTCACCACCTGGTCGAGGACCTGGAAGATCTCCGTCTTGACCTGCTCGTTCTCCACGACGGCCTCGATGACGAGGTCGCGGTCGGCGAACTCCCCGAGGTCGGTGGTGAAGCTCAGGCGGGCGAGCGTCGCGTCGCGCTCCTCCTCGGAGATCTTGCCGCGCTCGGCGGCCTTCGAGAGGGAGTTGTAGAGGCGGGTGCGGCCGATCTCCAGGGCCTCGCCCGTGGTCTCGGCAACCTTGACCTCAAGGCCGCTGCGGGCGCACACCTCCGCGATGCCGGCGCCCATCTGGCCGCAGCCCACTACTCCGACGCGTTCGATGTCGGTCACATCGTGCCTTTCGCTCTGCGTATCCGAACCCCCGACGTTACTCCGCGTCTGCGGGGTGCCGGCCGGGAGGGGCGGGCATGCTGGGCCGGAACGCAGGTCCGTACCGAAACGGTGAGGTGTTGTTTTGTGGGACATATCGCACGAAGGAGGCTTGTGGCGGGCGCGGTCGGCGCGCTCTCCGTGCTGGCCCTGACGGGGAGCTCGGCGGCGCGCCCCGGCCCGCCCGGAAAACGCGTCACGAGGGGGATGTGGCTGGCCTCCGTGGCCAACAGGGACTGGCCGTCCCGCAAGGGCCTCACCGCCGACGAACAGCGCGCTGAGCTGCTGGTTCACCTGGACACCGCGGTGCGCAGGCGGCTGAACACGGTGGTGTTCCAGGTGCGCCCGACCGCCGACGCGCTGTGGCCCTCCCCGTACGAACCCTGGGCGGAATGCCTCACCGGGGAGCAGGGTCGCGACCCCGGCTGGGACCCCCTCGCCGTGGCCGTCGAGGAGGCCCATCGCAGGGGTCTGGAGCTGCACGCCTGGTTCAACCCGTACCGCGTGGCAAATCACACAGATCCCACCCGCCTCTCCGCGGCCCATCCGGCCCGGCGGCACCCCGGGTGGGTGGTCCCGTACGGCGGCAAGCTCCTCTACAACCCCGGCCTGCCGGAGGTCCGCCGCTTCGTGCAGGACGCGATGCTCGACGCGGTACGGCGCTACCCGGTGGACGCGGTCCACTGGGACGACTACTTCTACCCGTACCCGGTGGCGGGGGAGACCTTCGACGACGCCGCTGCCTACGCCGCGCACGGGGCGGGCTTCGGGTCGCTCGCCGACTGGCGGCGGCACAACACCGACCTTCTCGTACGGGAGATGGGCGAGCGGATCCGGGAAGTGCGGCCGGGGACCCGCTTCGGGGTCAGCCCCTTCGGGGTGTGGCGCAACGCCGACCGGGACCCCGAGGGGTCCCGGACCCGGGCAGGCGTCGGCACCTACGACGACCTGTACGCGGACACCCGGAAGTGGGTGCGGGAGGGCTGGCTCGACCACATCTGCCCGCAGCTGTACTGGAACATCGGCTTCGAGTCGGCGGACTACGCCGAGCTGGTGCGGTGGTGGGCGGCGACGGTGCGGGGCACCGGGGTCGACCTGTACGCGGGCGAGGCCCTCTACAAGGCGGGCGACCCGGCCCAGCCGGCGGCGTGGCAGGACCCCGGGGAACTGTCCCGGCACCTGACGCTGGCGGCGTCGCACCCCGAGGTGCGGGGGCACGTGTTCTTCTCGGCGCGGGAGGTCGGGGAGGACCGGACGGGAGCGATGGAGCGGGTGGTGGCGGACCACTACCGGTAGCCACCACCGATAGAGGGAGCGGGGGTCGTCCCGGCTCGGCGTCCCCCGCCCCGTACGGGCACAATGCCCCCATGAGCGACGATCAGCTGAGCGACGATCAGCGTCCCGTGGACATCAGCGCCCTCACCCGCCCCGGCGGCTGGACCGACCTCGATCCGGAGGGCCGCCTGGCGTGGCTGACCGCGGTCCAGGAGCACCACTTCGCCCGGCCGGCCGGGCGGGAGGACGCCCCCGCCGGGCGTACGTACGTGATCGACGGGCGGCACATCACCGACCGCTCCGCCCTCTTCCTCGCCCTCGGCGAGGCGGTCAACGGGCCGGGCGGCTACTTCGGGGCCAACCTGGACGCCCTCAGCGACTGCCTGCGCGGCGGCTTCGGCGCGACCGCGCCCTTCGTGCTCGACTGGCCGGACTCCGAGACCGCCCGCACCCACCTCGTGGCGTACTTCGACTCCGCCCTCGACGTCCTGAGGGAGCAGGGCGTGGACGTACGCCTGGGATGAGCGGGCCTACCGGGACGCCCTGGGGGAGAGCGGGCCGGGGGATCGTGCCGTAGGTCGTGGAGGCCGCGCTGCCGGAGGGCGCCGCACCCTGTCGACCGCCTTCCTGACCGGCACCGGACGTCTCCTCGACCGGCGCCGGCCGCCTTCCTGACCGGCGCCGGATGCCGTCCTACCCGGTCAGTCCGTCGCAGGCCGTCCGCAGCCTTCGTACGCCCTCGGTGATCTCGGCGGCGGACGCCACCGCCGCGAAGCTCAGCCGCAGGTGCCCGGCGGGGGCTTCCGCGCTGAAGTACGGGCGGCCGGGGGCGACGGCCACCCCGGCCCGCAGCGCGGCGGACACCACCGCGGACTCGTCGGCGCCGTCCGGCAGGCGGAGCCACAGGTGGTAGCCGCCGGACGGGACGTGCGGCAGCCCGAGCTCGGGCAGCCGGAGCCGGAGCGCGGCGGTGAGGGCGTCGCGACGGTTCTTCAACTCCCCTGCCACGGTACGGAGATGACGCGGCCAGGCAGGGGAGCCGACCAGTTCCGTGGCGGCCTCCTGGAGGGGGCGCGGCACGAAGAAGTTCTCGACGACCTGGATGGCCCGCAGCCGCTCCAGGACCGGCCCGCGTGCGACGAGCGCGCACACCCGGAAGCTGGGCGAGGTCGCCTTGGTCAGCGAGCAGACGTGGACCACCACCCCGTCGTGGTCGTCGGTGGCCAGGGGACGGGGCAGCGGCCCGGCGTCCAGGTGGACCAGGCGGCGCACGAAGTCGTCCTCGACCACGAAGGCCCCCGCCGCGCGGGCGATCCGGAGCACTTCCGGACGGCGCTCCGGCGACAGCACCGCGCCGGTCGGGTTCTGGAACAGCGGCTGGCAGATGAAGACCCGGGCCCCGGTCGCCCGGAAGGCGGCTTCGAGCAGCTCGGGCCGCACCCCGTCCGCGTCCACCGGCACCGGCACAGGCCGCAGTCCGGCGGCCCGTGCGATGGCGAGCATCCCGGGGTACGTCGGCGACTCCACCAGTACCGGGGAGCCGGGCGGGGCGAGCGCGCGCAGCGTGGTGGTGAGGGCGCTCTGCCCGCCCGCCGTGATCAGCACGTCCGCGGCGGTGACCGCCCCGCCGATGCCACGGGCGAACCATTCGCGCAGCTCGGGGATGCCGTCGGTGGGCGGGCGCCCCCACGCACCCGGCCGCCGCCCGGCGCGGGCGAGGGCGGCGGCCATCGCCCGCTCCGGCTGGAGGGACGCGTGCAGATAGCCGCCGTTGAACTCGATGACGCCGGGCGCGGGCGCGGCGAGGGTCACCAGGACACCGGACGCGTCCACCGCGCGCGGTACGGGATGGGTGGCCCCGTCCGCGCTGAGTGCGACCTCCTGCCACGAGGTGTCGCCGGCCGGCCGGGTCTCCTCGCGCGCCTCGGCCCGGAAGGCGCCGGCGCCGGGACGGGTGACGACGAGGCCCTCCGACGCGAGCTGCGCGAGGGCTCGGGAGACGGTGACGGGGCTGACGCGGTGGCGCTCGACGAGAGCACGGCTGGACGGCAGCTTTCCGCCGGGGGAGTAGCGGTGAAGATCCGCACGGAGAACTGCTGCCAGGTCGGCGACGCTGCTACGCTCATGCATGACAGCACAGAATAGCGCTACTCCCGCCCCTGCGATAGCAGTTGCGGTGTCGGAGGCTCCGGCGACAGGTGCGGCGGCGGCTTCGGCGACAGGTCCGGCGACGGGTGCGGCCCCGCGAGCGGAGTCGACACCTCCGGCAGGTGCCGAGGCTGCTCTGCGTACCCGCAACGGCACCCTGCTCGCCGCCCTCGGCATCGTCGCCTTCTCGCTCACCTTTCCCGCCACGGCGTGGGGCCTCGAAGGCTTCGGGCCGTGGACCCTCGTCGCCGTACGCAGCGTGCTCGCCGCGTTCGTCGCCGGGAGCGCGCTGCTCGCCCTGCGGGTGCCCGTGCCGCACCGCCGGCACTGGGGCGGCCTCGCCGTCGTCGGCATCGGCACCGTGCTCGGCTTCCCGATGCTGACCACGCTCGCGCTCCAGACGTCCACCACCGCCCATTCCGCGGTGGTGGTGGGTCTGCTGCCGCTGACCACGGCCGTCTTCTCGGCCGTACGCACCGGGAACCGGCCCTCGCGCGCCTTCTGGGCGGCGGCACTCGCCGGAGCGGCCGTCGTCATCGGCTTCACGGTGCAGCAGAGCGGCGGGGAGCTCTCGGCGGCGGACCTCTACCTCTTCGGGGCGCTGCTGGTGTGCGCCGCCGGATACACCGAGGGCGGGCGCCTCGCCCGGGAGATGCCGGGCTGGCAGGTCATCGGGTGGGCGCTGATCATGTGCCTGCCGGTGGCGGGGGTGACGGCGGCGGTCGCGCTCACCGTCGAGCCCCTGCACCCGACCGTGCACAGCGTGGCCGGACTGCTGTGGGTGGCGGTCGGGTCGCAGTTCCTGGGGCTGGTGGTGTGGTACCGGGGGATGGCCGAGATCGGCGTCGCGAAGGCGAGCCAACTTCAGCTGGCGCAGCCCCTGTTGACGCTGGTCTGGTCGGTGCTGCTGCTCGGCGAGGTGCTGCCGGTGGCGGCTCCTGTCGCGGCGGTGGCGGTACTGGTGTGCATTGCGGTCACCCAGCGGGTGCGGAGCTGACGACAGGTGTCGGCCAGTGTTGACACCCGGCGCTACCGCGGGGCGTCAACTCCCTTGTGCCGCCCTAGAATTGGCCCTGCGGATCGGACGTCATCCAACCTCGTCCGACCTCAGGAGGTCAGTTCTGATGCGAGCGAGTGTGGGCGACCGGCTGTTGACACACGGCAGGATCGTGGGCCAGCAGGACCGGGTCGCGGAAGTCGTCGAGGTGCTGGGGCCGGACGGGACGCCGCCGTACCGGGTGCGGTTCGCGGACGGACGGGAGACGGTGATGTCGCCGGGGCCGGACACGGTGGTCCGGAGGGATGAGGGGCGGGGGTGAGGGGCCGCTAGTAGAAGTGGCGTAGACGGGGCCAGAGTTGGGACCAGCGGGCTGTGGTGCCCGTGCAGATCAGGATTGCGGTGCCCTGTTCCTCGTTCTCGACGTTCTGGCCGTTGTCGATGCGGCCCGTCTGCCGGCAGTCGCGGAAGAATGCTCCGCTCCCTGCCCCGCTGCCGCGCTGCTGGAGCAGGAGCACCCGGCCGGTTGCCGTGTCCGGTGGCGGGCCCCAGTCGGCGAAGCTCATGTGGCCGGAGTACGGGGCGGGGAGGCGGCGTGCGGGCCCGTACCGTACGAGAGCGCCGGCCTGCCCGTAGTTCTGCGTGAAGACGACCGACGTGGCCCGTTCGCTCGCGGGGATCCGCTGCCAGCCCGCCGCCACCGCGTCCGCCAGTTCGGGCCAGCCCACCTGCTCGCCCTGCTCCGGGTTGATCCCGACGATCCACTCCAGCTCGCTCGGCGGCAGCACCGGCAGCCCCACGGCCAGGCTCATCGCCGCCGTGACCGCCACCGCCCCGGCCGACAGCCCCCGCCGCAGCCGCCACGTCCCGCGCGCCAGCCACCGCGCCGCCGGTACGCAGCCCGCCGCGAGCAGCACCAGCAGCAGCGGCAGTGCGTAGTACGGCTTGCCGCCCGCCCCGATCACCTGGAGGCACAGCAGCGGATACGCCCACGCCACCGCCCGCGCCCAGGACGCCTCCGCGTGCCGCCACAGCCGCAGCCAGCCCGCGACGCACACCGGGACGTACAGCGGGGAGAGGAAGAGCAACTGCTGCGGTACGAAGAGCAGCCGGTTCTCGGTGCCGTCGTCGGCCACGATGCCGCCCGCGACGGTGAGTTGGGGCCAGCCGTGCTGCTCCTGCCACCACAGGTTGGGCCAGGCGATCAGCACCGCGACCGCGATGCCGACGCCCAGCCACCCGCTGCGCAGCAGCCTGCGTGGCCCGGCGACGGCGAGCCCGCCGAGCAGCGCGGCCACCAGCATCGCCACCAGGTACTTGTTCTGCACGCCGATGCCGACGGCCGCCCCGACCGGCACCCACCACCGGGTGTCGCCCGACCGCAGCAGCCGCAGGAACAGCCAGCTGATCGCCGACCAGGCCACCAGGTCGTACGTCGCCGTGGTCACGATGTGCCCCACGGCCAGCACGAACGTCGACGTCGCCGCGCACACCGCCGCGAGGGTCTGCGCCCGCCGGTCGGCGCCCAGCTCCCGCGCCACGGCGGTCACCAGCAGCACGAGCAGGACGCAGGCGAGCGTCCCGGCGACCCGCAGCCCGGCCGGGCTGTCCCCGAAGACCGAGCTGAACGCCTTGGTCAGGAGCGGAGTCAGGGGCGGCTGGTCGACATAGCCCCAGTCCGGATGATCGCCCGCGACCAGGAAGTACAGCTCGTCGCGGTGGTAGCCGTACCGCCCGGACAGGGCGGTGAGCAGCGCCGCCACGAGGACGCAGACCGTGGCGGCGGGGGCGGTGGCGAAGGCGTGGAGCGAGCGGGGCCCGGGAGGGGGCTCGGCGAGGGGCGCACCCTTGTCGTACACGGCCAGGAGCCTACGGCCGGACACCGCCCGCCAGAAGACCTCGTACCGCAACGAATCGGTCAACTGGGTGAGTACGAGGCGAAGTTGCGCTCCTTCGCGCGCCGTGCGCGCCCGTCCACGAGCCGGAGCAGGGCCGCTCCCGGTATCTCGCGGAACGGAAACTCCCTGGGGCCGTGGACGGGGGTCCGGTTAACGTGACGGCACACCGACAGACGGAGACCCGCACCGCATGCCCCGCACGCACCAGCTGCCGCACCCCGAGGCCCTCGGCACCGACCGCCTCGACCTCGTCCCCCTCACCGCCGCGCACGCGCGCGAGATGGCCACGGTCCTCGCCGACCCCGCGCTGCACCTCTTCACCGGCGGGGAGCCGCTGTCCGCCGAGGCGCTGCACACCCGGTACGTACGCCTGGAGGGCGGTTCGCCCGACCCGGCCGTCGGCTGGTTCAACTGGGTGCTCCGGCTGCGCGACGAGAACCGCCTGGTGGGCACCGTCCAGGCGACGGTCGAGGGCGGGGCCGCCGAGATCGCCTGGGTGGTGGGCGCCGACCGGCAGGGCCGCGGCATCGCGACCGAGGCGGCACGTGCCCTGGTGGACTGGCTGTCCGCACAGCCCGGCATCGACGCGCTGTGCGCCCACGTCCACCCGGAGCACCTGGCCTCACAGTCCGTCGCCCGGGCCGCAGGACTGGAGCCGACGGAGAAGCGGGAGGACGGCGAGGTCCGGTGGGAGCGACTGCTCGGGCCCGCCAACCCGGCGGCGTCCGAGCCTGCGAACCCGGCGGCGTCCGAGCCTGCGAATCCCGCGGTGTCCCGGCCCGCGAATTCGGCACCGTCCCGGCCCGCGGATCCGGCACCGTACCGGCCTGTGGATGCGGCGCCCGAAGCCGGCGTCGTACGGGTCGAGCAGGGTCGGGTACGGGGTCTGACGGTGGCCCCCGGTATCGCCGCACACCTCGGAATCCCTTACGCCGCACCGCCGTTCGGCCCGCGTCGCTTCCGGGCCCCGGAGCCGCCCGCCCCCTGGGACGGCATCCGGGACTGCACCGCCTTCGGCCCGATCGCCCCGCAGTCGGCGGAACTGCCCGGCGCACCCGCCTGGTCGCCCGGCGACGAGGACGTCCTCACGCTCAACGTCTGGGCTCCGCGCGCGGACGCACCGCTCCCGGTGCTCGTCTGGATCCACGGCGGCGCCTACACCTTCGGCTCCTGTGCCCAGCCCGACTTCGACGGCACGGCTCTGGCCCGGGCGGGGCTGGTCGTGGTCACCCTCAACTACCGGATCGGCTTCGAAGGGTTCGGGCACGTCCCCGGCGGCGACGCCGCGTACCCGGAGAACCGCGGTCTCCTCGACCAGGCCGCCGCACTGCGCTGGGTACGTACGAACATCGCGGCCTTCGGCGGCGACCCGGACCTGGTGACCGTCGCCGGACAGTCGGCCGGGGCCACCTCGGCGGTGAGCCTGATGCTCATGGACGAAGGGCGCGGACTGTTCCGGCGGGCCGTCGCGCACAGTGCCGTCGGCCCGTGCTTCTCGCGGGACACCGCGGCCGGGAACACCCGCCGGATCGCCGCGGCGGCAGGCGTCCCCGCCACCGCCGAAGGACTGCTGGCCGCCTCCCCGCAAGCCCTCGTCGCCGCCGGTGACCGGGTGGCCGAGACCTTCCGCCGCGACCCGGGCCTCGGCTCCCGGCACTACGACCCCGTCCTGTACGGCCCGGTCGCCGACGGCACCTCGCTGCCCGCCGACCCCCTCGCCGCACACGCCGCCGCACCCGTCGAAGGCGTGGACCTCCTGGTCTGCCACGCCACCGAGGAGTACTGGCTCCTGGACGCGGTCGGCAGCAGCGCGAAAATCACCACGGAGCCCCAACTGGCCGCCTTCTGCCAGGACTTCGGCCTTCCCGAAGCCCTCGTCGAGGGCTACCGCGACCGGCTGCCTGACGCCTCCGTCCTCGACGTCTACCTCGCCCTTTTCGGAGACCTGAGGTTCGCCGAGTACAGCAACCGCGTCGCCGACGCCCACGTCCGCGCCGGAGGCCGCACCTTCCACTCCCGCTTCGCCCGCCGTCGTACCGACTCCGAAGGGCGGCCCGTGGTGCGCGCCTGGCACTGCGCGGACGTCCCCTTCGCCTTCGGCAACCACCGCGACCCCCGCCTGGAGTTCCTCATCGGCGGGCCGCCGACCCCCGAGGACGACGAGCTGTCCGCACAACTGGTCCGTGCCTGGGCCGGGTTCGCGGCCACCGGAGACCCCGGGTGGCAGCCGTACGACGGTACGGACGCGGGCGCGGTACGGATCTGGGGCGCGCCCACGGCGGACGGCCCGCCGCGCGAGCTGTGGCGGGACGTGCACCTCACCCCGGAATCGCCCTGACCGGTGCCGCCGGAGACGCCCCCACCGGTGCCACCGGAAATGTCCTGACCGCGGCACCGGAAATGCCCTGAGCGGCAAGGGAGTTACCTCTGGAGTAATCGACGGTGCCGCGCCGACGGGAGATCGTACTTCTGCCGGGGACGTTCCCGGCCGGCACGCACCGACGAAGCGCCGACAGACCGACGAAGAATGAGGACACGACCATGAGCGCCGCCTTCGAGACCGCCCTCCAGCGCTACTTCGCCGCCTGGAACACCACCACCGGGGCCGACGACCTCGCCAAGGCCGTCGAGGCCGCCTTCACCGAGGACGCCGCCTACACCGACCCGGCCGCCGACGTGCGCGGGCACGCGGAGGTGACCGCGATGATCGCCGGGGCGCTCGCCCAGTTCCCCGGCTTCGAGTTCCGGCTGAGGGGTGAGCCCGACGGGCACCACGACATCGTCCGCTTCGGCTGGGAACTGGTCTCCCTTGCCGACGGGTCCGCGCCGGTGGCGGGGTTCGACGTCGCCACGCTCGCCGAGGACGGCCGGGTCTCCTCGGTCAAGGGCTTCCTGGACCGCGTGCCGGGAGCCTGACGGATGCCGGGAGTCCGGGAGCGC
>NZ_JBSGZD010000276.1:0-10613 GCF_053610825.1 Streptomyces sp. NPDC054863
ATCTTGGCGTTTAGGCTCCGGAGAAGCGGGCATAAGAAAACGGGAAGCTGCGGTGAATAAGCAGCTTCCCGTTTTCTGTGAATTCCTGTGAACTCCGGGGAATCCCCCGTAATTCAATTGCGAATTATTCGCCCGGCCAGGTTTCCGTCACGGCGTCCCGGGCAGAAGCGAGGTCCGCGGACCGGCCGAACGCCGCCAGGGCCCCGCCCAGCGCCGCGATCGAGGCCAGCACCACCTCGCGCGACGCGTCGACGCCGTAGTGGTTGACCCGGATCATCTCCTTGGCCAGTGCCCCTCCCCCCGCGATCAGCGGCACCGAGGGGTCGAGGGCGAGGGCCTTCGCGACGACCTCGCCGGCGTCCAGGCCGTCCGTCACGCGCAGGGTCGTCGCCACGGGAGCCGCGTCCCGAGCCTCGTACACGAACGGCCCGATCGCGCCGCCGAGCGCGACCGCACCCGCCCGGGTCGCCGCGGCAGCCGCCGCGTGCCGCTCCGTGACGGCGTCGATGCCCTCGTCCTCGATGCGCTCCAGGCAGGCCTCCAGCGACAGCATCTCCAGCTGCGCCGGGGCGAACATCAGCGCCTTGCGCCCGCCGTCGATCCACCGCGCCTTCCAGTCGAGGAGCGAGAGGTACGAGGCGCGGGGCGCGTCCGGGTTCTCGGCGAACCGCTCCCAGGCGCGGGCGCTCACCGACACGGCCGACACTCCGGCAGGTCCGCCCATCGCCTTCTGCGCACCGATGATGCACATGTCGACGCCCCACGCGTCGGGGGTGACCGGCTCGGCGCCGACCGACGCGACGGCGTCCAGGTAGAAGAGCGCACCGTGCGCACGGACCACTTCGCCGATCTCGGCGACCGGGTTGGTGTTGCCCGTCGCGGCCTCGGCGTGCACCAGCGAGACGAAGCCGATCTCCGGGTGCGCGGCGAGCGCCTCGCGCACCTGGTCCGCGGTGACGGCCGCGTGGAACGGCACCGCGAGGTCCACCACGTCCGCCCCGCAGTCCCGCAGCCAGTTGCCGAAGGTCTGCCCGTAGGGGCCGGTGACGATGTTCAGCGCGCTCGATCCGCGCGGGGCGCCGGCCCGGATGCACGCCTCCAGGGGCAGCAGCGCCTCGCCCTGCATGATCACCACGTCCTGCTCGGTACCGAGCAGGGCCGCGACCTTCTGCTCGATGCGTGCGAAGTCCACGGCGGTGACGGGAGACAGGTCCAGCAGGGGATGTGTCACGACGGTGCTCTCTTCGGATCAGTGTTCGGGCCTACCCGGACGAGCGTAGCCGCCGGGCGGCGCACGGACGGTACGCGGCAGGCACACCGGGCGCCTCGTCCGGTGCCTCGTACAGTGCGGGGATGAGCGATCACAAGGTGCTGCACGTGAAGGGGCGGGTGCTGGTCGGGCCCGACGACGTACGGGACGAGCTGTGGGCGGTGGACGGCCGGGTCACCTACGAACGCCCCGCCTCGGCAAGGGAGTTGGCGACGGTCGAGGGCTGGGCGCTGCCGGGGCTCGTCGACGCGCACTGCCACGTCGGGCTCGACCGGCACGGGGCCGTGGACGCGGAGACGAGCGAGAAGCAGGCGCTCACCGACCGGGGCGCGGGCACGCTGCTGATCCGGGACGCCGGATCGGCCGCGGACACCCGCTGGATCGACGACCGCGAGGACCTCCCCAAGATCATCCGGGCGGGCCGGCACATCGCCCGCACCCGCCGCTACATCCGGAACTACGCGCACGAGATCGAGCCCGGCGACCTCGTCGCGTACGTGGCGGCCGAGGCGCGCAGGAGCGACGGCTGGGTCAAGCTCGTCGGCGACTGGATCGACCGCGAGGCCGGTGACCTGACCCCCTGCTGGCCGCGCGGAGAGGTGGAGGCGGCGATCGCGGAGGCGCACCGGCTGGGGGCGCGCGTCACCGCACACTGCTTCGCCGAGGACTCGCTGCGGGACCTGGTGGAGGCGGGAATCGACTGCATCGAACACGCGACGGGACTCACCGAGGACACCATTCCGCTCTTCGCGGAGCGCGGCGTCGCCATCGTCCCCACCCTCGTGAACATCGCGACGTTCCCGCACCTCGCGGACGGCGGCGAGGCCAAGTTCCCGCGCTGGTCCGCCCACATGCGGGAGCTGCACGCCCGCCGGTACGACACGGTGCGCGCGGCGTACGACGCGGGCGTCCCGATCTTCGTCGGCACGGACGCCGGGGGCTCGCTCGCCCACGGGCTGGTCGCCGAGGAGGTGGCCGAACTGGTGAAGGCGGGCATTCCGGTACGGGACGCGCTCGGCGCCACCGCGTGGGGCGCGCGGGAGTGGCTGGGACGCCCTGGCCTGGAGGAGGGCGCACCCGCCGACCTCGTCGTGTACGAGGCGGACCCACGGGCGGACGTACGGGTACTGGGAGCACCTCGGCACGTGGTGCTGAACGGGCGCGTGATCGACGGGGGCTGAGGAGGGGGTGACGCGGGGGCGGCGCTGCTCGTTGTACGTCTTCATCGGCGCGCCCCCGAAAAGGCGGGGCCGACGGGGCTGATGCGAACACCCGTACCGCAAGAAGCGAACGTACGGACTAAAACCCCCCTTTGGGGTGAACTCACGCTGGGCGCCTGTTCATTCACCCTCAGTGCGTAAAGATTCCCGTGTCTCGGTCGCCGACCGCCGACCGCCCTCGTCCACGGTGTCCCCCGTGGTGGGTGGCGCCGCCCGGCGACGCCATTCACTTGTGGGGGTTCCACCACCTTGAACAGCTCTCTCTTCCGCATGCCCGCACGCCGCTGCGCCGTGGGTTCGGCGGCGCTGCTGACCGCCGCTCTCGTCACCGGCTCGGCACACGCCACCGACCGTCCCTCGTCGGAGACGGGCAGGGCCAACGCGTCGGTGCTGCGTGCCGGACTCGACGTCTCCCTCCTCAACAAGACGCTGAACGTGCCGGTTAAGGCCACGCTCAACGAGGTGCAGGCACCGGCGAGCGCGGCACGCACGGCACTCACCGTCCAGGTGGACGGCGTCGACAAGGGGCGGCCGGTCTCGATGCTGCGCGCCGACGTGGCCACCGCGAAGGCGACGGTGGAGGGCGACCGGGCCGAGGGCCGCTCGGAACTCGCCCACGCCAAGGTGCACGTGCCGGGACTGCCGCTGCTCCCGCTCATCGAGGTCGAGAAGGTCACGTCGAAGTCGGTGTGCGTGGCGGGCGCACGGCCACAGGCGCAGGCGAACGCGCTGGGCCGGGTGACCGTACTGGGCAAGCGGGTCACGCTGAGCGCGGGCGGAGTGACCCGGGTGACGGTCCCGGCGGTGGGCGAGGTCGCCCTCACCCTCTCGAAGACGCACACGACGACACGGACGGCGGCTGCGGCGGCACTGGAACTGAAGGTGTCCGTGAACCCGCTGAAGCTGAACGTCGCGGAGGTCGAGGGGGTGGTGACGCTGGCAGAGACGGGGTGCACGGTGCCGGACGTCCGCACGGTGAAGCCGGCACCGGCTGCGCCCGTCGCGCCCGCGGAAGTGAAGCCGCAGACGGCTGGTGTGGTGAAGGCGGCACCGGGTCCGGAGGCAGCGAACCTGGCGGAGACGGGAGGCAGTTCGGCCACGCCGTACCTGGTGGGGGGCGCAGTGGTGCTGCTGGCGGCAGGCGGAGGAGCGGTCGCGCTGGCGCGGGGACGGCGTAGCTGAGGCGAGGGGGCGGTCGCGAGCGCGTGCGGAGCATGCCGCAGTGAGGGGGGCCGCCCAGGGAGGCCGAGGGCTCGGGGGCAGGCATTTTGGGGGCGCGGGGAACTGCGCGACCGGCCACGACGCACCCGCACGAAGATGACGCGCACGGTGCGCCCCGGGCCGAGCCGCAGGGCCCTGCGTGGGGCCCCGGCCCGGGGCCCACTCCCCTACTCCCCCAGCACGCTCAGCACACGCGACACGTCCTCCGCCCCGTTGTACAGATGGAACGACGCCCGCAGGTTCCCCGCCCGGGCGGACACCCTGACCCCCGCTCCGGCCAGCTCCTCCGCCCGTGCTCCCAGCCCCGGCACGGCCACCACCGCCGACCCCGGTGCCGCCACCGGCGTGTGGCCCAGGGCCGTGAGGCCGTCCCGGAACAGGTCCGCGAGAGCGACGTTGTGGGCGTGGACGGCATCGACCCCGAGCGGCTCCAGCAGCCCGAGCGACTCCACCGCCCCCTCGTAGCAGAGGAACGGCGCCGACGCGTCGAACCGCCGTGCCGAGGAGGCGAATTCGGTCACCGGGCCGTACGTGCTCCCCCACATGTCCTGCGCCGCGAGCCACCCCGCCTGCACCGGCACGGTCCGCTCCTGAGCCTCCTGCGAGACCGTCAGGAACGACGTGCCGCGCGGGCACATCAGGTACTTGTACGCCGCGGTCACCGTGTAGTCGTACAGCCCCGCCGAGACCGGCAGCCAGCCCGCCGACTGGGACATGTCCAGCAGCGTGCGCGCACCGTGTGCGGCGGCTGCCGCGCGCACCGCCGCATCGTCGGCGACCCGGCCGTCCGCGGACTGCACCGCCGACCAGGCCACCAGCGCCGTCTCCGGGCGCACCTCGGCGGCCAGTTCCGCCAGGGGCACGTACCGCACCTTCAGGTCGCCGCGCGCGGAGAAGGGCGTGACGAGCGACGCGAACTCGCCCTCGGGGGAGAGGACTTCACTCCCGGCCGCGAGTGAGGCCGCGACCACCGCCACGTGCACCGCGACCGAGGTGCCGACCGCGACGCGGTCCTCCCCGACCCCGACCAGCCGCCCGAAAGCGGCGCGCGCGAGCTCGAAGGACTCGAAGGAACCGGGGTTGGCGTGGGCCCCGGTGGCGCTCTGCCGGACGAGCGCCGTGACCACCTCGACCGTACGGCGCGGAGTCAGGCCGTACGACGAGGTGTTGACGTACGTGACCTCGGGGGCGAATTCCTCGGGCGCGAGGCTGCGGAGGGGAGAAGTAGTCATGCGGCAAACTCTGCCCCCACCACCAACTCCCCGTCCACCACACACTTTCACGAGGTCACGAGGCCACGAGGCCACGAGGTCACGAGGCCACAGGGTCACGGGTTCACGAGGTCACGCGCAGTTGCCGTCCACGTCGCACGTCTCGCCCGCTGCCTCCGGGGACGCGGCCAGTGTCGTCAGCGGCCCCCGCTCCTTCCACGCCTGCTCCAGCGCCTGCGTGAAGACCTCCGCGGGCTGGCCGCCGGAGATCCCGTAGCGGCGGTCGAAGACGAAGAACGGCACGCCGTTCGCGCCCAGCTCGGCCGCCTCGCGCTCGTCCACGCGCACGTCCTCGGCGTACGCGTCCTGATCGGCGAGCACCGCACGGGTCTCCGCCTCGTCGAGCCCGGCCGTCACCGCCAGCTCCACCAGCACCTCGTCGTCGAAGACGGACCGCTCCTCGGCGAAGTTCGCCCGGTAGGCGAGGTCGAGCAGCTCGCTCTGCAGACCGCGCGCCTTCGCCAGGTGCAGGACGCGGTGGATGTCGAAGGTGGAACCGCTGTCCCGGCCCTCGGTCAGGTAGCCGAGGCCCTCCGCGTGCGCGTTGGAGGCGACGGTGGCCTCCATGGCCTGCGCCTGCTCGCGCGTACGGCCGTACTTCTGGGCCAGCAGGTCCAGGACGGGGGCGACGTCGCCCTTGGCGCGGTTCGGGTCCAGCTCGAAGGAACGGTGCACCACCTCGACATCGCCGCGGTGCGCGAAGTCCTCAAGGCCCTTCTCGAAGCGGGCCTTGCCGACATAGCACCAGGGGCACGCGATGTCGGACCAGATCTCTACGCGCAGGGGTGCGGGCGCGGGCGTGGTCATGATTCTTGTCTCCTGGTCTCACACAAGTACAAACGTCAACGAATTCAACAATGAGGTCAACCGGAGAAGCCCTCCGCACATTCCCGGGCCCCGCACATTCCCGGGCCCCGCACGTTTCCCTCCCCCGCACGTTTCCCTCCCCCGCACGGCGGAGGCGGATCGTCAGCGGGCAGGAGGTGCGGACCCGGCCCGGGCGGGAGCGTGGAGGCATGACCTCGACACCGCTCACCTCGGCCGCAGGCCCGCACGACCGGCCCCGGGCCACCGCCCCCACCTCCCCCGCCTCCCCCGCCCGCCGCGCCCTCCGCGCCGTCGCGATCGTCTCGTGCCTGCCGTACCTCGCCCTCAAGATCAGCTGGATCGCGGGCGGGCGGCTCGGCATCCCGGACAGCAGCACGCTGCTGGAGGAGCCGGGGGTCATGGCCGTCGCCAACTCCGTGACCGTGCTGATGGACGCCTGCGTCGTCGTGCTCGCGCTGCTGCTCACCCAGGGGTGGGGGCGGCGTGTGGCCGCCCCGCTGCTGGTGCTGCCGATGTGGGCGGCGTCCGGGCTGCTCGCCCCGATCATGGTGGGCTTCCCGCTGCAACTGCTGACCGGCGGGGCGCTCGGCGTCGCCCCCGGGGAGGGTGAGCCCTTCCTGGACGCGTGGGTGTTCGGGGTGGTGTACGGCGGCTTCATCGTGCAGGGGCTGACCCTGGGCTCGCTGTTCGTGCTGTACGCACGGGAGCGCTGGGGTCACCTGTGGCAGGGCACCGTCGGTGAACTCCCCCGCCCTTCGGGGACGGTACGTGCCCTCGGCCCGGTGGCCGCGCTGCTGGCCGCGCTCTGCTCCGTACCGCATCTGCTCGAAGCCTTCACCGGGCGCGCGGTCGGGGCCGCGGAACCGCTCCACACCGACGCCCGGCTGGTCACGGGCGTGCACGCCGCCTTCGCCCTGGTCGCCGTCGCCGGACTGCTGATGCTCTCGCTGCGGATCGGCGGCCGGGTACCGCTGCGGGTGCCGCTGGCGCTGGCCTGGACGGGGGTGGGCGTGCTGGGCTGCTGGGGCGGCTGGATGCTGGCCACGGCGGGGGCCGTCGCCACCGGGGCGGACCGGCTCACGGCCCTGACCGTGCTGACCTACGCTGTACAGGTGATCACCGGCCTCCTCGCCCTCGCGGGCGGCACTTCCTTCTTCGTACGGCGGCAGCGGCGGCTCGCCGCATGAACCCACGGGCCCTGCGGACGCTGCTGTTCGGCCGGAAGGCCCGGATCGGCTGGCTCCATCTGGTCGTGGGCGGCGCGCTGTTGATGCCGTTCTACCTGCTCACGACCGTGTTCGTCGGGCCGTTGAGCGGCAGCGCGAGCCCCTTCGGGTCCGTGGCGGTCCAGCTCCTGGCCCTCGCCGCGACCCTGCCGCTGACCGCCGTCTTCGGGCTGCTCGCCCCGGCCAGGCCGCTGTCGGTGGCGGTGATCAGGGCGCTCGGACTGCTGCCGGACCTGCCGTCCGGGGAACGGCTCCCGGACGGCCCCGCCAGGACGCGGGC
This sequence comes from Streptomyces sp. NPDC054863, assembly GCF_053610825.1. Lineage (NCBI taxonomy): Bacteria > Bacillati > Actinomycetota > Actinomycetes > Kitasatosporales > Streptomycetaceae > Streptomyces > Streptomyces sp. NPDC054863. The sequence continues at coordinate 7,317 of NZ_JBSGZD010000276.1, forward strand.
GACCCGGGTGCGGAGCTCCGGGTGGTTCGTACTGCACGTCACCCTCGGCGGGATCATCAGCGGGGCCTCGCTCTCGCTGACCCCGTTCGCGGCCGTACTGACCGCGCTTCCGTTCTCGTCCGGGCTGCGGGACTCCTGGCCCGGCATGCCTCAACTCTTCGACCACGCCTGGGGGTTGGCGCTCGGGCCGGTCATCGCCATCGCTTCCATGCTGGCGCTGGCCGCCGTGAGCGCCGGGGCCGCCGCGCTGCTCGCCCGGGCGGCTCCCGTACTCCTCGGTCCTGCCCCCGCCGACCGGCTGGCGGCGGCCGAGCGCAGGGCCGCCGACCTCGCCGTGCGCAACCGGCTGGCCCGCGAGCTGCACGACTCGGTGGGGCACGCGCTGAGCGCGGTGACGCTCCAGGCGGGGGCCGCCCGCAAGGTCCTCGGCAGCGGGCGGGCCTCGGACGTGGAGTTCGTACGGGAGGCACTGGAGGCCATCGAGGAGACCACCCGGCGCACGGTCGGCGAACTCGACGCCGTACTGGGGGTGCTGCGGCGCGGCGAGGACGATCCGCAGGGGTTCTCGGGTCCCGCCCTGGACGCTCTGGACGAGCTCGTCGCCCGCAGCGGCGTCGAGGTCGCGCACACCGGCGAGGGCGACCTGGCGAGGGTGCCCGAGCCGGTGTCCCGGGAGGCGTACCGGATCGTCCAGGAAGGTCTGAGCAACGCGCTGCGGCACGGCGGCGGCGCACCTGTTTCCCTGCACATCGCCCTGCGCGGCGAGGAGTTGGAGATCGTGATGGAGAACCCGCTGCCGGGCCGGCCCGCGGTGGTACGCCCCGGGGGCGGCCGGGGCCTGCGCGGCGTGGCCGAACGGGCCACCCTGCTCGGCGGGCACACGGAGGCCGGGCCGAAGGACGGGAAGGTGTGGCGGATCACGGCACGCCTGCCGGTCGCGGGCGGCACGGTCACGGACGGCACGGTCACGGACGGCACAGCCATGGACAGCACAGCCATGAACGGCACGACCACGGACGGAAGCACCCGATGAGCACTCCCCCGGTCCCGCCCCGGACCCCCGTCCGCCTCGTCGTCGCCGACGACGAGCGCATGGTCCGTACCGCCCTGCGCGTCATCCTCGACGCCGAGCCCGACCTGGAGGTCGTCGGCGAGGCGACGACCGGCGCCGAGGCGGTGTCGGTGGTGCGCGCACTGCGGCCCGACGTGGTCCTCATGGACGTACGGATGCCGGAGATCGACGGCATCCGCGCCACCGAGCAGATCCTCGCCACCCTCGCCGAGCCGCCCCGCATCGTCGTCGTCACCACCTTCGAGAACGACTCCTACGTGTACGACGCGCTGCGCGCGGGCGCCGCCGGGTTCCTGCTGAAGCGGGCGGCGGCCGAGGACCTGGTGCAGGCGGTCCGGCTGGTCGCCCGGAGCGACAGCCTGCTGTTCCCGGCCGCGGTGCGTGCGCTGGCCGCCGAGTACGGCCACCGCAAGGAGGCGGCGACGGCGCCGTGGGTGGCCAGGCTCACCGAGCGGGAGTCCTCGGTGCTGCGGCTGATGGCGAAGGGGCTGACCAACGCGGAGATCGCGGGCGCCCTGGGCTTCGGCGCGGCGACCGCGAAGAGCCATGTGGCCGCGGTGCTGGCGAAGACCGGGGCCAGGGACCGTACGCAGGCGGTGATCGTGGCGTACGAATCGGGGTTCATCCAGCCCCGCTGACCCCGGCAGCCGCATGAGGAAACCATGAGAAGAGGTACGTAACGGAACTTCTCCCCGGTCGCCGCTCGTCCTCCCCGCAGGATGAACAAGACGATCAGGCACGCCGCCGTCTTCTGCATGCTGCTCGTCCTCGCGCTGCTGGTGCGGGTGACCTGGGTACAGGCGTACAACGGCAAGGCGCTCGCGGAGAACAAGGACAACCGGCGGAACATCATCGCGCAGTACGCGAACCCGCTCGGGAACATCATCGTGGCCGGCTCGCCGGTCACCGGATCGACGAGGACGGAGGGCAGCGACCTCGCGTACAAGCGCACCTACACCGAAGGCGAGCTCTACGCGGCCGTCACCGGCTACAGCTCGCAGGTGTACGGCGCGACCCAGCTGGAGGGCATCTACAGCCATGTGCTCGACGGCACGGACGACCGGCTGAAGAGCCCCTCCGACCTGCTCATGGGCAAGCACACCCGGCCGGGCAACGTGGTGACGACGATCGACCCGGCCGTGCAGAAGGCCGGGTACGAGGCGCTCGGCAAGAAGAAGGGCGCGGCCGTCGCGATCGACCCGAAGTCCGGCCGGATCCTCGGCATGGTCTCCACCCCGTCGTACGACCCGTCGAAGATCGCCGGGCAGAGCGACGGCGAGGCGTGGCGGAAGCTGTCGTCGGGGGACGACGAGGACAAGGCGATGACGAACCGGGCGATGCGCCAGCCGCTGCCGCCCGGCTCCACGTTCAAGCTGGTCGTGGCGTCCGCTGCGCTGGAGAACGGCCTGTACGACTCGGTGGACACCGCGACGGACAGCCCCGACCCGTACACCCTCCCCGGCACCAGGACCGTCCTGCACAACGAGAACAGGTCCGCCCCCTGCGAGAACGCCACCCTGCGCGCGGCCCTGAAGTACTCCTGCAACAACGTCTTCGCGAAGCTGGCCGTGGACCTCGGCCAGGACAAGGTGAAGGCGATGTCGGAGAAGTTCGGCTTCAACAACGACAAGCTGGACGTGCCGGTGCGGGCCTACGAGAGCGCCTACCCCAAGGGCATGGACAAGGCGCAGACCGCGCTGACGGGCATCGGCCAGTTCGACGTGACGGCGACGCCGCTCCAGATGGCGATGGTGTCGGCGGCACTCGCCAACGGCGGCGAGCTGGCGGCCCCGCACATGGTGTCCGAGGTGACGAGCGCGGGAGGCGACACCCTGGAGAAGTACGAGGACGGGAAGTCCACCCGGGTCGTCTCGGAGCGCACCGCCGAGCAGCTGCGCAGCGCGATGGTCACGGTCGTCGAGGACGGCACGGGCACCAACGCCAGGATCCCGGGCGCGGAGGTCGGCGGGAAGACGGGCACCGCGCAGCACGGCCTGAACAACAGCAAGACGCCGTACGCCTGGTTCACGTCGTACGCGAAGGACGCCTCGACCGGCAAGGAGGTCGCGGTGGCGGTCCTCGTCGAGGACTCGGGCGCGGCCCGCTCCGAGGTCAGCGGAAACGGTCTGGCGGCGCCGGTGGCCCAGAAGATGATGAAGGCCGCGCTGAGCGGATGAGCCGCCCGGCGAGGGGCCGGTCCGGCACGGCAGCCCGCGGTCCGTGCC
>NZ_JBSGZD010000277.1:0-10602 GCF_053610825.1 Streptomyces sp. NPDC054863
CTCCCTGGAGGGCGCCCCTTACTCATGTGTGTGACGCAGTGGCCGTCAGACCGTGGGGTCGTCCGGAATCGCGTGCACCTCGACCGGGTCGTTGCCCGGCTTGCCGCCGGGGCCGGGACACGCGGAGGCACGCGCCGCGATCTCGTACGCCCGGTCCTCGCTCTTGACGTCGACCACCCAGTACCCGGCCAGGATCGGGCCGGGCGCGGCCGGTCCGTCGGTGATCCGCGGCTTGCCGTCCGAGCCCGCCCGTACGGTCTTGGCGAGGCCCGGCCCGCCGAGTCCGCGCGCCTCGACCATCTCGCCCGCCGAGGTCAGCTCCTGGTTGAGGGCCTCCATGTGGGCGAACATCGCCTGCATGTCGTCCTGGTTGTACGAGGACATGACGCTGTCCCACTGATCGGCGTCCACGTTCATCTGGATCATGTACAGCATGTGTGTGCTCCTCGGGCCGATGCGTTTCCTGCGGTACTGAAGGGTGGACTGTCCCCTCCAGCGAAACTCATCGGCCCGAGGTCCGCTACGGGAGCGTGGGGATCCGCTACGGGAGCGCGGGGATCCGCTAGGGGAGCGCCAGCATCCGCTCCAGCGCCAGCTTCGCGAAGCTCTCCGTCTCCCGGTCGACCTCGATCCGGTTGACCAGGTTGCCCTCGGCCAGCGACTCCAGGGTCCACACCAGGTGGGGGAGGTCGATGCGGTTCATGGTGGAGCAGAAGCAGACCGTCTTGTCGAGGAAGACGATCTCCTTGTCCGGGTGCGCGTTGGCCAGGCGCCGTACGAGGTTCAGCTCGGTGCCTATCGCCCACTTGGAACCGGCAGGGGCCGCGTCCAGGGCCTTGATGATGTACTCCGTCGAGCCGACCTCGTCCGCCGCCGCGACGACCTCGTGCTTGCACTCAGGGTGGACCAGGACCCGTACGCCGGGAACCCGGGCCCGTACGTCCTCCACCGACTCCAGCGAGAACCGGCCGTGCACCGAGCAGTGCCCGCGCCACAGGATCATCTTGGCGTTCCGCAGCTGCTCGACGGTCAGGCCGCCGTTCGGCTTGTGCGGGTTGTAGAGCACGCAGTCGTCCAGCGACATCCCCATGTCGCGGACGGCGGTGTTGCGTCCCAGGTGCTGGTCCGGCAGGAAGAGCACCTTCTCGCCCTGCTCGAACGCCCAGTCCAGGGCGCGCTTGGCGTTGGACGAGGTGCAGACGGTGCCGCCGTGCTTGCCCGTGAAGGCCTTGATGTCGGCGGAGGAGTTCATGTACGAGACGGGGACGACGCTCTCCGCGAGACCCGCCTCGGTGATCACGTCCCAGCACTCGGCGACCTGCTCGGCGGTGGCCATGTCGGCCATCGAGCAGCCCGCAGCCAGGTCCGGCAGCACGACCTTCTGATCGTCGGAGGTCAGGATGTCCGCGGACTCGGCCATGAAGTGCACGCCGCAGAAGACGATGTACTCCGCCTCCGGCTTGTTGGCGGCGTCCCGCGCGAGCTTGAAGGAGTCGCCCGTCACGTCGGCGAACTGGATGACCTCGTCGCGCTGGTAGTGGTGGCCGAGCACGAAGACCTTGTCCCCGAGCTTCTCCTTGGCCGCGCGGGCGCGCTCCACCAGGTCAGGGTCGGACGGCGAGGGCAGGTCACCGGGACACTCCACGCCGCGCTCGCTCCTGGGGTCGGCCTCGCGGCCGAGCAGCAGCAGGGCGAGGGGCGACGGCTGGACGTCGAGGTCGATCTGACGGGGCTGGGCGGTGGTCACGACACGCACCCTTTCTGTTCTGCGAGATGCGAGAGGGCCCGGGAGGAGAAGGAACGAGGGGCCTTTTCGTCGAAATGACGTTATCTATCATAACTGCTTCACGTCACTTTGACGATGCCGATCTCGTCGATGTGACGAATTCCCGGACCGGGCCCCCGTGCCCGCCTCCGTCCCCCGCCCGCCTCCCCCGGGGAACTCGGTGTGCGAGCATGAAAGGACAAGACAGACGCTCGGGCCCGGAATGAATCCGAGGCCCCGCCGGTTGCAACCGTCGGCAAGCAGTCCGTACAACCCGGGAGAGATGTAGATGTCCGTTCAGGACGACAAGACCACCGTGAGCGACGGCATTCTCCTGTCCGACGCCGCCGCGGCCAAGGTCAAGGCCCTGCTCGACCAGGAAGGCCGGGACGACCTGGCACTCCGCGTCGCCGTGCAGCCCGGTGGCTGTTCGGGCCTGCGGTACCAGCTCTTCTTCGACGAGCGCGTTCTCGACGGCGACGTCCTCAAGGACTTCGACGGCGTGAAGGTCGTCACCGACCGGATGAGCGCCCCGTACCTGGGCGGCGCCTCCATCGACTTCGTCGACACCATCGAGAAGCAGGGCTTCACGATCGACAACCCGAACGCCTCGGGCTCCTGCGCCTGCGGCGACTCGTTCAACTAGCAGGAAGCGCAAGGCGGTTGCCCCGGGGTCTCTGACCCGGGACAACCGCCTTCGCCATGCGCGCACCCGGCCACGTGCTCAGGCCGGGCTGAAGACCGGGCTCAGCCCTTCGGCACGGCCTTCCCGTCCTCGCCCAGCACGCTCCGCCCCGCCAGGGGCTTCTCCAGCGTCACCGTCTCCGTCAGCTTCTTCGCGATCGAGACGCAGATCCGCTTCGGGTCCGGATTCGTCTCGACGATCCGCACCTTCACCGCGTCGCCCTCCTCGGCCGCCTTCGCCGCGTAGTCGCTGCACACGCCGCCCCAGAAGGTCAGGGAGAGCTTCCGCCCGTCCGTCCGGTAGGACTCGACGTGCCGGTCGGGAGTGGTCCCGGGACCGGCCGTGGGGTCCGTCGTGGGACCGTCCGACGGATCGCTCCTCGGCGGCGCGGGCGTCACCAGGAACCTCGGCTCCACCGCCGGGTACGTCACCGTGTACGGCGCCTCGTCGCCCGCCGGGGCCACCCGGAACAGCCAGGACGGCACCAGCATCCGCTGCCCGTCCGCGTACTGCGCGGCAAGGCCGAAGACCGCCGAGCCGACCGTCACCGTCCGCCCGGGCACCTGCCGCGGCTCGCACGGCAGGATCTTCCCCTGCGGCGGCCCGGGCTCCACCGGCTCCACCGAGAGCTCCGTCCCCTTCGCGGGTACGGGACCGGTGCAGTCGTCCGTCTTCGGCGGGGTCACGCCCCGGCCCGCCCTGTTGAGCAGCTCCAGCGCCTTCCCCGCACCCACCACCGGGTACTCGGCGCCCTTGTTGAGGCCCTTCAGCTGCCCGCTGCCGCCCACCACCCGGCCGTCGGGCCCCACCGGTATCCCGGTCGCCCAGCCGTACGTCGGCAACCCGCCGACCACCGGGTCCGCGTTGACCACCCGCGCACCGCCCAGCACCTGCCCCGCGTCCAGCTTCGCGTCGCCCAGACCCAGCGCCTTCAGCACCGGAGCCGCCGCCTTCCTCGCGACCGCCTCGTCCACCGGCGTGCCCGACACGCACTGCTTGCCCTGCACGCAGTCGGTGCTGCCCTTCGCCTGCGGACCGCGCGCGAAGGTCCAGGTGCCGGGCGCCCGTTCACTCACCCGCAACTGCGCGCCCGACCCGTCCGCCAGCGCCCCGACCAGCCAGGAACCACCGCTCAGCCGTGGTGTGCCCGCGACGCCGAGCGCCTGCGCGAGCCGGCCGACCTCGTCCGCGCCGACGGCTCCCTGCGCCCGGAACACCGGGGCGGAGCCGGGGCCTTCCGGCAGCTTCCCGGCCGCCCGGTACACCACCCGGCCGAACCCGCCGCCGTGCGGATCGGGCTCGCCCGGCGCGATCCCGACGGGACCGCCGCCGGTCGGCGCGGGCGCAGTGCCACCGGCGGCCACACCGCCGGAGCCCGCATCCGTATGCCCGTCGAGGGCGAGCGGCGGGGGAGCGCCACCGGGGTCAACGGGACTGCCCGCGCCACCGCCGCCCGCGGTGGACGCCCAGTACGCGCCCCCACCCCCGATCAGCAGCACCGCTGCCGCCACCGAGGCGGCGGCCAGCGGGGTCGGCCGCCGACGGGGAGTGGGACGCGCCTGCTGCTCGCTGCTCACCGGATCGCTCCTTCGCCTGCGCCCGAGGGGCGGCTGATGCGGATGCCCCCTTTACAGGAGACACCGATGGGACGGCGCGAGCGACCTTCCGGTTCCCGGGGCGGCGCCCCGGCTCCGCTCAGGCCCCGTACTCGGGCATCGCCCCCACCAGCCGGGCGGAGGCCGACGGCACCACGACACCGTGGATCAGCGACGCGGGCACGCTCTCGGCGACGGACGCGGGCACCGCCCAGTGCGCCACCATGCGCGCGCAGTCGCCCTGCAACTGCGCCCACCCGCCGTCCACTTCCCCAGGGGCGGCGGCAGCGGCAGGGGTACGGACGATCTGCTTCGGCATGCGAGGAGCTCCCGTGCTCTGGGGGCCCGCCGGATCAGCGGAACCCCGGTCTCCTCGCACCGTATGCACCTGCGGCCTCACGAAAAAAGCCCTACTATCGGGTAGTTTTGCCGCATCGGCCGTACGGGCGCGACCCGGTAGCTTGGGCAGCTGTCATCGTCTTCTTCCCGTCATCCCCACAGGGAGCAGCCCCGCCGTGCGTATCGCAGTCACCGGCTCCATCGCCACCGACCACCTCATGACCTTCCCCGGCCGTTTCGCCGACCAACTGGTCGCGGACCAGCTGCACACGGTCTCCCTCTCCTTCCTCGTCGACAACCTCGACGTGCGACGCGGGGGAGTGGGCGCCAACATCTGCTTCGGCATGGGGCAGCTCGGCACCAGTCCGATCCTGGTCGGCGCGGCCGGCTCCGACTTCGACGAGTACCGTGCCTGGCTCGACCGGCACGGCGTCGACACGGATTCGGTCCGCATCTCCGAGGTCCTGCACACGGCCCGCTTCGTGTGCACCACGGACTCCGACCACAACCAGATCGGCTCCTTCTACACGGGCGCGATGAGCGAGGCCCGCCAGATCGAGCTGAAGTCGGTGGCCGACCGCGTCGGCGGCCTGGACCTCGTCCTGATCGGCGCCGACGACCCGGAGGCGATGCTCCGCCACACGGAGGAGTGCCGCTCCCGCACGATCCCCTTCGCCGCCGACTTCTCGCAGCAGATCGCGCGCATGTCGGGCGACGACATCCGCACGCTCCTCGAAGGCGCCACGTACCTCTTCTCCAACGAGTACGAGAAGGGCCTCATCGAGTCGAAGACCGGCTGGACCGACGCCGAGATCCTCGCCAAGGTCGGCCACCGCGTCACCACGCTGGGCTCGCGCGGCGTACGCATCGAGAAGCTCGGTCTCGACCCGATCGAGGTCGGCTGTGCGCAGGAGGAGGCGAAGGTCGACCCGACGGGCGTCGGCGACGCGTTCCGCGCGGGCTTCCTCTCCGGCCTGGCGTGGGGCGTCAGCCTGGAGCGCGCGGCCCAGATCGGCTGCATGCTGGCGACCCTGGTCATCGAGACGCTGGGCACGCAGGAGTACACGCTGAGCCGCGCCGGCTTCATGGAGCGCTTCACGAAGGCGTACGGCGACGAGGCGGCGGCGGAAGTCCAGGGCCACCTGGCCTGACGGCTCTCAGGCGGGGACGGGCCCGGTGGGGCCGTCCCCACTCGGCCTGTCCAGCGTTTGCGTACGCGCGGCCGGGCCGGGCGATCGCGAGCCCGGGCGGTCGCGAAGGGGCGGCTCCGCGCGGGGCCGCCCCCTGCCCACCCGTTCCGCCCCAGGGGGCGGCCCCTGTGCCCAAGGGGGCGGGGTGGCGGGCGGCCCTAGCTGGTGCGGCGCACCACGTACGCCACCCCCCGCTCCCGCTCCTCCTCGCCCGCGTACTCCTGTCCGCGCATGTCGCACCAGGCGGGGATGTCCAGCCGGGCCGCCGCGTCGTCGGACAGGACCGTGACCGTGCCCCCCACCGGCACGTTCCCGATGACCTTCGCCAGCTCGATCACCGGGATCGGGCACCGCTTCCCGAGCGCGTCCACGGTGAGGGACGCCGAACCCTCGACAGCAGGGGCCGCGGCCGGGATCCCGAGCGACTCCCGCACCCCGCCCACCGCCACGGGCAACACCTCCAGGAACCGCTCCACGTCGCTCTCGGCGGCCCCCCGCGGCAGCGAGACCCGTACGTTCCCCTCCGACAACACCCCCATCGCCCGCAGCACATGGCTCGGCGTCAGGGTGCTGCTCGTGCACGAGGACCCCGACGACACCGAGAACCCGGCCCCGTCCAGCGCGTGCAGCAGGCTCTCCCCGTCCACGTACAGGCACGAGAAGGTCACCAGGTGCGGCAGCCTCGCCACCGGGTCGCCGACCACCTCCACGTCCGCCACCAGCTCCGGCACCCGCACCCGGATCCGCTCCACCAGCGCGCGCAGCCGCCCGGCCTCCGCCGCGGCCTCCGCCCGCACCGCCCGCAGCGAGGCCGCCGCGGCCACGATCGCGGGCAGATTCACGAACCCCGGCGAGCGCCCGGCCTCCCGCTCGTCCCCCACGCCCTGCGGCGCGTACCGGACCCCCTTGCGCACCACCAGCAGCCCGACCCCGGCAGGGCCGCCCCACTTGTGCGCGCTCGCGGTGAGCAGCGACCACGGCCCCTCCACCGCGCCCCACCCCAGCGACTGCGCCGCGTCCACCAGCAGCGGCACACCCACCTCCCGGCACTGCTGTGCGACTTCCGCCACCGGTTGGAGGGTGCCGACCTCGTGGTTGGCCGACTGCAGACAGGCCAGCGCGGTGTCCGCGGTCACCTCCCGTACGAAGTCGGCGGCGTCGACCGCCCCGCTGCGCCCCACCCCCACCTCGCTCGCCGACCCGCCGTCCGCCACATGGACCGCCGCCGAATGGAGTACGGACGAGTGCTCGACCGCGGAGGTGACCAGGTGGCGGCCGACACGCCGACGCGCCGCGAGGCTTCCGGCAATTCCCGCGTGCACGGCGTGCGTTCCCGAAGGGGTGAAAACGAGCTCGTCGGGGCGGCACCCGACGGCCTCGGCCGCGGCCTCCCGCGCGGCGTCCAGGAGCAGGGCGGCCCGCCGCCCCTCCCGGTACAGGCGGGCCGGATCGGCCCAGCCCTCGTCCAGCGAGGCAAGCAGCGCCTGGTGGGCAACGGGGTGCAGGGGGGCGGCGGAGGCGGCGTCGAAGTAGGGCACCCGGCCACGCTAGCCGCCGCCCGCGCCCGGCCCCGTACCGCCATCGGGGGAGGGGTCGTCAGATCCGAGGCGGAGGCGGGGGTTCCACCCGTCGTGCGCCGGTGACCCTCGGCGGGGCCACCCCTTCGGGGTGGGGCGCGGCGCGTTGGGCACCCTCCCCGCGCGACCCCAAATAGCGTCCAGTAGGGTTTGGTCCGCATAAACATCCAAACCCCTGCCCGCGTCAGGGCCGGCGACCGACCGAGTTGAGACGGCCGCAGCCAACTACACGCGCGGGCGAGACTCTCGGGAAGGCGCTACGTGAGTCCCAACGGCTCCGACCGCTCGTCGCGGCGCCCGATGCGGCGGAAGCTGCTCCAGGTGCTGACCGCGGGCGTGGTCCTGGCGACCGCCTCTGGTTGCTCGTACACATGGGAGGACTTCCCCCGACTGGGGATGCCCACCCCGGTAACGGAAGAGGCGCCGCGGATCCTCTCCCTCTGGCAGGGCTCGTGGGCGGCAGCGCTCGTCACGGGCGTGCTGGTGTGGGGCCTGATCCTGTGGAGTGTCATCTTCCACAGGCGCAGCCGCACCAAGGTCGAGGTACCTCCGCAGACTCGTTACAACATGCCCATCGAGGCGTTGTACACGGTCGCCCCGCTCATCATCGTCTCGGTGCTGTTCTACTTCACCGCCCGTGACGAATCGAAGCTTCTCCATCTCGACGAGAAGCCGACCCACACGATCAACGTGGTCGGCTACCAGTGGAGCTGGGGCTTCAACTACGTCGAGGACGTGGACGACAACAAGTCCACCGGTCTGAAGACCGACCCCAAGACCAAGCTGAAGACCGGGGTTCCCAAGGAACTCGGCGCGATCCCGGACAAGTACACGAAGCAGTTCCCGGACGGCGCCGACGGCGTCTACGAGTACGGCATCCCCGGCACCCGTAGCCCCGACACCGGCAACCCCGGTCCCACGCTGTGGCTGCCCAAGGGCGAGAGGGTCCGGTTCGTGCTCACCTCGCGCGAGACGATCCACTCCTTCTGGGTGGTGCCGTTCCTCATGAAGCAGGACGTCATCCCGGGCCACACCAACGCCTTCGAGGTGACGCCCAACAAGGAGGGCGTCTTCATGGGCAAGTGCGCGGAACTCTGCGGCGTGGACCACTCCCGGATGCTCTTCAACGTGAAGGTCGTCTCTCCTGAGGAGTACAAGCAGCACCTCAAGGACCTGAAGGAGAAGGGCCAGACCGGCTACATCCCGGCCGGCATTGAGCTGACCGACCCGGCCCGGAATGCGGAGACGAACAAACTGTGAGCATCCTCAACGAACCCAAGGGTGCCGCGGCAGCAGTCGACTCGTACGAGAACGAGCTGCCGGTACGGCGCAAGGAGCCGGGAAACATTGTGATCAAGTGGCTCACCACCACTGACCACAAGACCATCGGCTCGATGTACCTCATCACGTCGTTCGTGTTCTTCATCATCGGCGGACTGATGGCGCTCTTCATGCGCGCCGAGCTCGCTCGTCCCGGCACGCAGATCATGTCGAACGAGCAGTTCAACCAGGCGTTCACGATGCACGGCACGATCATGCTGCTGATGTTCGCGACGCCGCTGTTCGCCGGATTCGCCAACTGGATCATGCCGCTGCAGATCGGTGCGCCCGACGTGGCGTTCCCGCGGCTGAACATGTTCGCGTACTGGCTCTACCTCTTCGGCTCGATCATCGCGGTGGCCGGGTTCCTCACCCCGCAGGGTGCGGCCGACTTCGGCTGGTTCGCCTACTCCCCGCTGTCGGACGCGGTCCGTTCGCCGGGTGTCGGCGCCGACATGTGGATCATGGGTCTGGCCTTCTCCGGCTTCGGCACGATCCTCGGCTCGGTCAACTTCATCACCACGATCATCTGCATGCGCGCTCCCGGCATGACGATGTTCCGCATGCCGATCTTCACCTGGAACGTGCTGCTGACCGGTGTTCTGGTCCTGCTCGCCTTCCCGGTGCTGGCCGCCGCGCTGTTCGCCCTGGAGGCGGACCGTAAATTCGGTGCTCACATCTTCGATTCCGCCAATGGCGGCGCGATCCTGTGGCAACACCTCTTCTGGTTCTTCGGCCATCCAGAGGTGTACATCATCGCGTTGCCATTCTTCGGAATCATTTCCGAAGTGATCCCGGTCTTCAGCCGCAAGCCGATGTTCGGCTACATCGGTCTGATCGCCGCGACCATCGCGATCGCCGGTCTCTCGGTCACCGTCTGGGCCCACCACATGTACGTGACGGGCGGCGTGCTCCTACCGTTCTTCTCGTTCATGACGTTCCTCATCGCCGTGCCGACAGGTGTGAAGTTCTTCAACTGGATCGGCACGATGTGGAAGGGCTCACTGTCCTTCGAGACACCGATGCTCTGGGCCGTCGGCTTCCTGATCACCTTCACCTTCGGTGGTCTGACCGGCGTCATCCTGGCCTCGCCCCCGATGGACTTCCACGTCTCCGACTCGTACTTCGTCGTCGCGCACTTCCACTACGTCATCTTCGGCACCGTGGTCTTCGCGATGTTCTCCGGATTCCACTTCTGGTGGCCGAAGTTCACCGGCAAGATGCTGGACGAGCGGCTCGGCAAGATCACCTTCTGGACGCTGTTCGTGGGCTTCCACGGCACGTTCCTGGTGCAGCACTGGCTCGGTGCCGAAGGAATGCCGCGTCGTTACGCGGACTACCTCGCGGCCGACGGCTTCACCGCGCTGAACACGATCTCGACCATCAGCTCCTTCCTGCTGGGTCTGTCGATGCTCCCGTTCTTCTACAACGTGTGGAAGACCGCGAAGTACGGCAAGAAGATCGAGGTCGACGACCCCTGGGGCTACGGCCGCTCTCTTGAGTGGGCGACCTCCTGCCCGCCGCCGCGGCACAACTTCCTCACGCTGCCGCGCATCCGGTCGGAATCCCCGGCGTTCGACCTGCACCACCCGGAGATCTCCGCGATCGACCAGCTGGAGAACCACCGGGACAACGGCATCGAGTCGCTCGCCCTCAGCGCGAAGGAGTCGGGCAAGTGAAGATCCAAGGCTGGCTGTTCATCTGGCTGAGCGTTTTCATCGCGGTCATGGCCGTCGTGTACGGCGTGTGGTCGAAGGAGCCCGCGGGCACCACGGCGCTCGTCCTGGCCTTCGGGCTGAGCCTCATGATCGGCTTCTACCTGGCCTTCACGGCCAAGCGGGCCGATGCCATGGCCCAGGACAACAAGCAGGCCGACGTCGCGGACGAGGCCGGCGAGCTGGGCTTCTTCGCCCCGCACAGCTGGCAGCCGCTCGCGCTGGGCATCGGCGGCGCGTTCGCCTTCCTGTCGATCGCGATCGGCTGGTGGCTGCTGTTCTTCTCGCTGCCGCTGATCCTGGTCGGCCTGTTCGGCTGGGTCTTCGAGTTCTACCGCGGTGAGAACCGCACCCAGTAGGACCACCCGGCAGCAGCACCTCTTTGAGGGGCCCGTACACCTGAGCACGCTCAGGTG
>NZ_JBSGZD010000278.1:0-10578 GCF_053610825.1 Streptomyces sp. NPDC054863
CCCCCTCACCGCCCCTTCGGCGGCAGCTTCACCACCGTGACGAAGAAGTCGTCGATCTGCCGGACCGCGGCGATGAACTGATCCAGATCCACCGGCTTCGTCACATACGCATTGGCATGCAGCTTGTAGCTGCGCAGAATGTCCTCCTCCGCCGCGGAAGTGGTCAGCACCACCACCGGGATGTGCGAGAGCTCCTCGTCCTTCTTGATCCGCTCCAGCACCTGCCGCCCGTCGTACTTCGGCAGGTTCAGGTCCAGCAGGATCAGGTCCGGCCGCACCGCGTCCGTGTGCGCCCCTTCCCGGTAGAGGAAGTCGAAGGCCTCCTGGCCGTCCCGCACCACGTGCAGCCTGTTGCGGATCTTGTTGTCGGCGAAGGCCTCCCGGGTCATCAGCTCGTCGCCCGGGTCGTCCTCGACGAGGAGCACCTCGATGGGGGTGTCGGGGACCTCGTGGGTGTCGGGGGTGTTCATGTACGCGCTCCTGTGGACTCGATCGGTGCGGTGGCGGAAGACGGCCCGGTCCGCACCGGCAGGCTGAAGCAGACCCTGGCCCCCTCGGACACTCCTTCGGTGTCGAGCCGGATGGTGCCCCCGTAGTACTCGACGATCTTGCGGCAGAGCGCAAGACCGATCCCCGTGCCCGCGTACTCCTCCCGCGAGTGCAGCCGCTGGAAGAGGACGAAGACCTTCTCGGTGAACTCGGGCGCCACACCTATCCCGTTGTCGGTGACACGGAACCGCCATTCCTCCCCGGCCCGTTCGCAGCCCACCACGATCCGCACCGGCGTCCGCTCCGGGTGCCGGAACTTGATCGCGTTGCCGATCAGGTTCTGCCACAGCATGGTGAGGCTGGTGGGGTCGCCGACCACCACAGGCAGCGGCCCCTCCGGCAGTGCGACGACCGCGCCCGACTCCTCGACCGCCGTCGCGAGGTTGCCGAGCGCCCTGGCCAGTGCGTCGCCCATGTCGACCGGGACCGGGTCGGCGTCCAGCCTGCCCACCCGCGAGAACGTCAGCAGGTCGTTGATCAGGATCTGCATCCGCTTCGCGCCGTCGACGGCGAAGGCGATGTACTGCTTGCCCCGGTCGTCGACCACGTCCCCGTACCGCTTCTCCAGCAACTGGCAGAACGACGCCACCTTGCGCAGCGGCTCCTGGAGGTCGTGCGAGGCGACGTACGCGAACTGTTCCAGCTCGGCGTTGGAGCGCCGCAGTTCCTGTGCCTGCTCGTCGAGGCCGGCGGTCTGTGCGGCGAGCTGCGCCTCCCGCGCCCTGGCCTGGGCGAGTTCGCCCGCGATGCGCCGCCGCATGGAGTCCACGGACGCGCCCACCGCCCGTACGTCCTCGGGGCCCGGCACGTCGATGCGCCGGTCGAAGTCGCCGCCCGCGACCTGGTCGGCCGCCGCGCGCAGGGCGGCCATCGGGCGCAGGACCATGCGGTTGAGCAGCAGGGAGAGGAGCACCCCGGTGACGGCTATCACGGCGAGCATGCCGAGGAACGCCCAGTCGCGCAGGGTGCGCAGGCTCGCCACGTCGGCGCGGGCGGCGATGCGCGCCTCGTCGAGGTGGCGTTCCTGGACGCGCAGCAGTGCGCGCAGTTCGTCGAAGGACCGCTTGCTGTCCTCGATGCGCGACTGTACGGACACGACGCCCGCCCCGTCCCTGATCGCGGCGATCAGCGGCACCGCCTGCTCCCTGCGCCACCGCGCCGCCTTGTCCCGCACCGCCACGAGGTCGCTCCCGAACCGCCCTTCGGTGCCCAGGAGCCGGGCGGTGGCGGCGAGGTGGCGCTGCTCCTCGCGCACTCCCGCCTCGTAGGGTTCGAGGAACGCCTCGTTGCCGCTGAGGGCGAAGCCCCGTACGCCGGTCTCCTGGTCGACGAGGGACCGCTGGAGCAGCAGCGTCGCGGAGCGGCCGGGCTGGATGTGGTCGACGAGGTCGGTGTTGCGGTCACCGGTGCGGTCGAGCAGGAAGGCTCCGACGCCCGCGCAGAGCACCAGCAGCACGGCCATGGACAGCAGGACGAACCGGATCCAGCCCCGCACGGACAGCCGCTCGAAGCGGAGCCGCGCACAGCGGCGGCGCCCCGGTCCCGGAAGCCTTCCCAGGCGGCGCCCGGGGCGCGGTCGTTCGGAGCCCGAGGGCCCGGGGCGCGGTGCGCGGGCCACCTCAGTCGCTCCCCCAGGCGAGGTGCAGCACCGCTATGTCGTCGGAGAGCCCGCCGTGCGGTGCGGCTGCGGCGGTCGCCGCCTGGACGAGTGTCTGGACGAACTCCCCCGCGGGCAGGGCCTCGTACTTCTTCGCGAGCCGCAGCAGCCCGTTCTCGCCGAGCCGGGTGCGGGGTCCGGTCAGCCCCTCGAAGAGCCCGTCGGTGAAGGCGACGACGCCCGTGCCGGGCTCCAGCGGAAGGTCGGTCTCCGGCCAGGTTCCGGTGCCGGGCGCGATGCCGAGCGCCATGCCGCCGGGCGGGTCGTACCAGGTGGTGCCGGCGGGGCCCCGCAGCAGCAGCCCAGGATGCCCGGCCCGCACCACGCGCACCGATCGCCGGTCGGCGGGGAAGACGAGGCTCGTCAGGGTGGCGAAGACCTGCTGGGCCGACCTCTCCGCCGCCATGATCTCTTCGAGGAGCCGGAGCTGGGCGGGCCCGGTGCAGCCGCTGAGCACCGCCGCCCGCCACGCCACCCGCAGGCACACGCCGAGCGCCGCCTCGGTCGCCCCGTGCCCGGACACGTCGCCGATCACCGCGTGGACGGTCCCGTCGGCGGTCTGCACCACGTCGTAGAAGTCCCCGCTGAGCAGGCCCTGTTCGCGCCCCGGGTCGTACCGCGCGTCCACCTCGAAACCGGTGGACCGCATCAACGGCACGGGCAGCAGCCCCAGTTCGAGCCGGGCGTTCTCCTCGGCGCGCAGCCGGCCCGCGTGCAGCGCCGCCGAAGCCTGCTCGACCTGCTTGCGCTGCACGGCGTACCGCACGGCCCTGCTGAGGGTCTCGGCGTCGAGGCGCCCCTTCACCAGGTAGTCCTGCGCACCCTCCGCCACGGCGGTCTGACCGGCCTCGCCCTCGACGAGACCGGTCAGTACGACGATCGCCGCGTCCGGGTGCGCGGCAAGCACCTGACGTACCGCATCCAGCCCCCGTACGTCCGGCAGGTGCAGATCCAGCAGCACGCACACCGGTCCGCCGTGCCCGCCGAGGAACTTGCGCGCCTCGCCCAGGGAGGTGCACCAGTGGACCTCGGCCCTCAGGTCGCTGTCCGCCAGTATCTCCGTGAACAGCAGTGCGTCGCCGGAATCGTCCTCGACCAGCAGCAGTACCGCGTCGAGGTCCCTCGTCCCGGCTTCCGTACCGGACACCACGAGTCGCTCCGCCACCGCTCAGACCCCCGCCCCGGGGAGCCGGTCCGCCCGGCCTGCTCACGCTCCCCTGGGCGAAATGATACTGCCGGGGCCCGAGGCATCAGCCCTGTTCGGGAACGTGCGGAAGCGCCGAATTGCCGTCGCCCTGCTGCTCGTTGGGGACCGCTCCGCCGAACCGCCGGTCACGCTGGGCGTAGGTGTAGCAGGCGTCCCACAGATTGCGGCGGTCGAAGTCCGGCCACAGCACGTCCTGGAAGACCATTTCGGCGTAGGCGCTCTGCCACAGCAGGTAGTTGGAGGTGCGCTGCTCGCCGCTGGGCCGCAGGAAGAGGTCCACGTCCGGCATGTCCGGGTAGTACATGTACTTGGCGAAGGTCTTCTCGTTGACCTTCGACGGGTCGAGCTTCCCGGCGGCGACGTCGCGCGCGATGGCCTGGGCGGCGTCGGCGATCTCCGCCCGCCCGCCGTAGTTGACGCAGAAGTACAGGGTCATCGCGTCGTTGTCGACGGTCTGCTCCTGAGCGACCTGCAGCTCCTGGACGACCGACTTCCACATCTTCGGCATCCGCCCGACCCAGCGGATCCGGATCCCGAGCTCGTTCATCTCGTCACGGCGGCGGCGGATGACGTCCCGGTTGAAGTTCATCAGGAAGCGCACCTCGTCGGGGGTCCGCTTCCAGTTCTCGGTCGAGAAGGCGTACAGCGAAAGGTTCTTCACCCCCATCTCGATGCACCCCTTCAGCACATCGAGCACCACACCCTCGCCCACCTTGTGGCCCTCGGTGCGCGGCAGCCCGCGCTCCTTGGCCCACCGGCCGTTCCCGTCCATGACGATCGCCACGTGTTCCGGGACCAGCTCGCCGGGGATCTTCGGAGGCCGCGCACCGGACGGGTGCGGCTCGGGAATCTTGTACTCGCGCCGGCCCAGTCCCAGAATCCCGCGTCGTGCCATGGCTCGTGCTCTCCCTGCTGTGCTGACGTCTTCATGTAGTTCTGTACGGCTTTACTTGGCCTTCTCCACGTACCGCAACGAGCGCAGCCCACGCTCCAGGTGCCAGTGCAGATACGCCGACACCAGCCCGCTGCCCTCACGGGCGTGCCTCGGCTCGCACGCGTCGGCCGCCGCCCAGTCCCCCGTGAGCAGCGCGCTCAGCAGCGCGACGGCCTCCGCAGAGGGTACGACGCTGCCGGGCACCCGGCAGTCACCGCATATGACACCGCCCGCCGCGACGGAGAACAGCCGGTTCGGCCCGTCGATCCCGCACTTCGCGCAGTCGCCGAAGCTGGGCGCGTACCCGTTGACGGCCAGCGACCGCAGCAGGAAGGCGTCCAGGATCAGATTCGGCGCGTGCTCGGCGCGGGACAGCGTCCGCAGGCCGCCGACCAGCAGCAGGTACTGCTGCACGGCGGGCTCGCCCTCGTGGTCGGTGAACCGTTCCGCCGTCTCCAGCATGGCCGTCCCGGCGCAGTACCGGGCGTAGTCCGTCACGATCCCGCTGCCGTACGGAGCGATGATCTCGCCCTGTGTGCACAGCGGCAGTCCGCGCCCGACCAGCTCGCTGCCGCGCGCGAAGAACTGCACGTCCACGTGGCTGAACGGCTCCAGCCTGGCCCCGAACTTCGACTTCGTCCGCCGCACGCCGCGCGCGACGGCGCGGACGCGGCCGTGATTGCGGGTGAGCAGCGTGATGATGCGGTCCGCCTCGCCCAGCTTCTGGGTGCGCAGGACGATGCCGTCGTCACGGAACAGACTCATGGGTTCCATTGTCCCGTACGGGGAGGAGGGCCGGGTCGCCCCCGGCCTCCCCTCCCCTTCCCCTGCGGGACGGATCTTCCCTGCGGGACGGACCTTCCGTACGGAACGGAGTCAGTGCAGCTCGCCGCGGCTACGGGCGTTCACGTACGCCGTCGCCGCGCTGAGGCGTTCGGAGGCGGTGGCCGTGCGGACCTCGCTCCGGTCGCAGTTCCACTCCCTCCCCCCGACCACCGGGGCCAGCCGGAGCAGCCGGCCCACCCCGGCGACGACGCGGCCGACCCGCCCGGTGGTGAGATCCACCACGTACCCGCCGAGGGGCGGTGGCTTCACCGCTCCCCGCTCCCGCCGGCTCTCTCCGGAGCCGCGCGCAATTCCTTCACAATTCCCTCCGCCTGTTCGACGCATTCCGCAGAGTGGTGCGGGCTTCCCAGCATCGCCATCACTTCCCGCCCCGAACGGATTTCACGTTTCGCCTCACGGGCGCGGGGCGGGGTGGCTAGTCTCGAAATGAGGTCTGCGCACGACATCTGTGGGCGCGGACGTCGATCCGTGGCCGCAGGGGGACGTCCTCAGCCGTGGTCGACGACTTCCTCCCGGGACTTGACCTCGCCCTCGTTGAGGATCAGGAAGTCGCGGCCCTCGTCGGTCATGAACTTCAGGAATCCGGGCTCGGCCTCCAGTACGTAACCCACCAGCGGCTGCGCCTGCCCCGACACCTCGACCCGCTCCAGCGGCATCCACGGGGTGCGCACCACGGCCGCGCTGACGAGCAGGCCGAGCATCGCCACGCCGACGACCAGGCCGACCACATGACGGCCCGCCCAGCGCGACGCCGCGCCCACCTGCCCGTGGTGGCGTCGGGCAAGGGCGCCGATGCCGAACATCACCGCCATGACGAACAGGGACACCAGCGGCAGCCACCACGCGCGAAAGCTCATCACGTACGCCGTCACCCCGGCGACCACGATCGCCAGCAGGACGAGTCCGGCGACGTCCGGGCCGCCGGGGGCCCGGGCATCCTGCGGCAGCCGCTCCGTACCGCCCCGCCGGACGCGCAGCGCGAGGAGGAACCCTCCCACCACCCGGAAGAGGAAGGCGGGCAGCAGCACCGCGAGCAGCACGGCCGCCACCACCGGATCGGCCATCACCGTGCCGAGGATGATCCCGATGCTGTCGTCGAGGTCGATCGTGTGCAGCACGGCGAACGCCGTGTGCCACTGATAGCCGGACACCGCGAAAAGGCGCAGCAGCAGGAAGAGGAACGCGCCCGTGGTGAGCGTCAGCCCACTGCTCCACCCCCGCCCGCGCTCCTCCTCACGCTCTCCCTCCGCCGCTTCGCTCTCCTTGTGCACCATGCGAACAACCTGGCACAAGGTCGGCTGCCGTGCCCGCTCCGCGCGTCAGGAAGGCGTCCGCGCCGCCGCCAGCAGCCGCGCCGTGTCGTCCGCGCACAGGTGCAGCGCCGCCCCGACCGTCACCAGCACCTCGCGCTCGGCGGGGCTGTACGGCCCGTCGGCGAGGGCGATGCGGGCGCCCTGGAACAGGATCGACTCGCGGCCCGCGGGGGCGAGGTGCGGGGCGAGGGGGCCGAGCGCCTCGTGGAGCTCGATGGCGAGAGTGGCGCTGTACGGGCAGTCCGCAGCCGCCGCGTCCGCCGCACCGGCCGCCGCGCCGTCCGGCAGGAACCGCCCCGTGTCGGCGGCCAGCGCCTCGACGAGATGCGTGAGCTTCTCCTCCGTACAGTCCTCGAACCCGGCGGAGCGGACCGCGGCCACCGCGGTGCTCGTGACCGAACGGGAGGACGTGCCGCCAGCGGCGAGGACGGCGAGGGCGACCGTGTGGACGGCGTCGCGGAGCATCGCGGAGAAGCGGACCGAGGTGGGGTGGTCCAGGGAGTCGGCCCCGAACTGCCCCTCGCAGGAGGCGCATTGGACGACCGGCCCGACCGCGCCGCGTGCGGAGAGGGGGACCCCGAGGACGGTGAGGCGCCGACGGCCCGTGCGGTGGGCGTAGTTGCGGTCACCGCCGCAGCCGGGGCAGAAGAACTCGCCGTCGCCGACGGTGGTCCAGGTGGTGCGCACGCCCCACGGGCTGCGCCACACGCTGCCCCACGGGCTGGACGATCGGCCTCGCACTGGCAGCACCGCGCACCTCCGTAACGCTTCGGCATCTTTGCCGGGGTTGGACGTGATGTTAGCCACATCGGGGAGGCGGCGTCAGCACCCCGGGGAAAGACGGAGGTCCCGCCCACCGCTGCCGGTGGGCGGGACCTCGCGGGCCGCGGGGGAAACGCTCAGGTCAGCGCGTTGCCCGGTTCACGGCGGAGACAACGGCCTTCAGGGAGGCCCGAGTCGTGTTCGGGTCGATGCCGATGCCCCACAGGACCTTCCCGTCGATGGCGCACTCGATGTACGAGGCGGCCTGCGCGGAGGCGCCCTCGCTCATCGTGTGCTCCTGGTAGTCCAGCAGTCGGGCGTCGACGCCGACCGCGGCCAGCGCTTCGAAGAAGGCGGAGATCGGGCCGTTGCCGACGCCCGTCAGCACCGTGTCCACGCCGTCGACGACCGCCTCGACGGTCAGGGTGTCGCGGCCGTCGGTGTCCGTCGTGGTCTGGCCCGAGCGGACCTGGATGCGGCCCCAGGGGTTCTCGGCGTTCGGCAGGTACTCGTCCTGGAAGGCGCCCCAGATGGCCTTCGGGGTGACCTCGCCGCCCTCGGCGTCCGTCTTCTGCTGGATGATCTTCGAGAACTCGATCTGCATGCGGCGCGGCAGGTCCAGCTTGTGGTCGTTCTTCAGGACGTACGCGATGCCGCCCTTGCCGGACTGCGAGTTGACCCGGATCACGGCCTCGTAGGAGCGGCCGACGTCCTTCGGGTCGATCGGCAGGTACGGCACCGCCCACTCGATCTCGTCGACGGTCCTGCCCTGCTTCGCCGCGTCCGCCTCCATGGCGTCGAAGCCCTTCTTGATGGCGTCCTGGTGGGAGCCGGAGAAGGCGGTGTAGACCAGGTCGCCCGCGTAGGGGTGGCGCGGGTGGACCTCCATCTGGTTGCAGTACTCGCTGGTGCGGCGGATCTCGTCGATCTGCGAGAAGTCGATCTGCGGGTCGACGCCCTGCGAGAAGAGGTTCATGCCCAGGGTGACCAGGTCGACGTTGCCGGTGCGCTCGCCCTGGCCGAAGAGGCAGCCCTCGATGCGGTCGGCCCCCGCCATGATCGCCAGCTCGGCCGCCGCCACCGCGGTGCCGCGGTCGTTGTGCGGGTGCACCGACAGGCAGACGTGGCCACGGCGGGTCAGGTTGCGGGACATCCACTCGAAGCGGTCCGCGTGGGTCGAGGGCGTCGAACGCTCCACCGTGGCGGGCAGGTTGAGGATGATCTCGCGGCCCTCCTCCGGACCCCACACGTCGCACACCGCCTCGCAGACCTCCAGGGCGAAGTCCAGTTCGGTGTCGGTGAAGATCTCCGGGCTGTACTGGTAACCGAAGATCGTCTCGGGGCCGAGGATCTTCTCCGCGTACTCCATGACCAGCCGGGTGCCGTCCACGGCGATCTGCTTGACCTGCTCCTTCGTACCGCGGAAGACCACGCGGCGGAAGGTCGGGGCGGTCGCGTTGTACAGGTGCACGGTCGCGCGGTGGGCGCCGCGCAGGGACTCCACGGTGCGCTCGATCAGCTCTTCGCGGGCCTGGGTGAGGACGGAGATCGTCACGTCCTCGGGGATCGCGCCGTCCTCGATGATGGAGCGTACGAAGTTGAAGTCGGTCTCGCCCGACGACGGGAAGCCGACCTCGATCTCCTTGTAGCCCATCCGCACCAGCAGGTCGAACATCTCGCGCTTGCGGGCCGGGCTCATGGGGTCGATCAGGGCCTGGTTGCCGTCCCGCAGGTCCGTGGAGAGCCAGCGCGGGGCCTGGGTGATGCGGGCCTCGGGCCAGGTCCTGTCGGGGATCTCGACCGCGTCGTAGCCCGCGTACTTGTGGACCGGCATCCCGGAGGGCCGCTGGAAGTGCGAGGCGTTGGTGACGGGGGTGGGGCTGCCGACGGACTGCTGATCGGCCTGCTGGGGGGTCATGGCGTAGGGCTCCTCGGGCTCTCCTGCAAGGGGACGGCCGACTTGTCTGCGCAGCACCAGATCCCGCGGGGAGGGGGTCGGCCTACGACTACAGGCCCTCGCCGCGGCAGCTAAGGAGAAGCAGCCCGAAACGCATGATGTGCCGCAGCCTAACCGAGGGACGGCGGGGGCGCCGGTCCCGTATCAGTATGCAAGACCCGACAACTGTACCCGTCGCTCCCCGCTGTCAGCCAAACAGTGATCCTTCACTCGATGCATTGAAATATGGCGTAAATCATGGTCGCAGGTAGTGACAGCGGCATGACCCGGTGCCACATTGCTCGCCATGGAAGCCATCCACCCCGTCTTCTGCACCATCGTGCCGCCCCACGTCCTCGACAAGCTCGCACGGGCCGAGGACCCCGCGCTCGCCGGACCCGCCCGCCGCACCCTCGAAGCGGACGCCGCGCAGCGCACCCACCGCCGGCTGACCACGGTCCTGGGCGCACCGTCCCTCGCCCCCGCGCCGGGGGCCGCGGACAACAAGATCCACCGCACCCTCCACGACGCCCAGGGCAAGCGCGAGCTGCCCGGCCGTGTCGTACGGAAGGAGGGCGACAAGCCCACGAAGGACGCCACCGTCAACCGGGCGTACGCCGGCCTCGGCGCCACCTTCGACCTGCTCCTGAAGGCCTTCGAGCGCAACTCCATCGACGGCAACGGCCTGCCGCTGCTGGCCACCGTCCACTTCGACCGGAACTACGGGAACGCGTTCTGGGACGGCGAGCAGATGGTGTTCGGCGACGGTGACGGGGAGCTGTTCCTCGACTTCACGATTCCCGTCGACGTCATGGCCCACGAGCTGGCGCACGGCCTGACCCAGTACACGGCGAACTTCACGTACTTCGGCCAGCCGGGCGCGCTCAACGAGTCGGTGTCGGACGTCATCGGCTCGCTCGTGAAGCAGTACGTCAACGACCAGACGGCGGGCGAGGCCGACTGGCTGATCGGCGCCGGACTGCTCGCCGAGCGCGTCTCCGGGGTCGCGCTGCGCTCGATGAAGGCTCCGGGCACGGCGTACGACGACGACGTCCTGGGCAAGGACCCGCAGCCCGCGACGATGGACGACTTCGTCACCACCGGCCGCGACAACGGC
This sequence comes from Streptomyces sp. NPDC054863, assembly GCF_053610825.1. Classification (NCBI taxonomy): domain Bacteria; kingdom Bacillati; phylum Actinomycetota; class Actinomycetes; order Kitasatosporales; family Streptomycetaceae; genus Streptomyces; species Streptomyces sp. NPDC054863. The sequence continues at coordinate 10,322 of NZ_JBSGZD010000278.1, forward strand.
GGCGTGCACATCAACTCGGGCATCCCCAACCACGCGTTCTACCTGTTCGCCGACGCGCTCGGCGGCAAGGCGTGGGAGCGGGCCGGGCAGGTCTGGTACGACACCCTGACCGCCGGGACGCTCACCGTCGTCCCCACCTTCGCGGAGTTCGCGCAGGCGACGGTGGCGGCGACGCACCAGCGGTACGGCGACGGCGAGGAGCGCCACGCGCTGCTGAAGGCGTGGGAGCAGGTGGGCGTACCCACGCAGCCGAAGGC
>NZ_JBSGZD010000279.1:0-10468 GCF_053610825.1 Streptomyces sp. NPDC054863
GAATATTACTCGTCAGTACACCCAGAGCGTTCCCCGTAAGCAAGCGCTTTGAACTGTGACCTTGCCAACGCTGTGTAATCGCCGACAGAAGAGCGTTCCCGGGCTCGTGTTTTTGAGAGCGCCTCAGTCGCGCAGGGCGTTGAAGCGCCCCTGGTGGTAGAGGAGCGGTCGGCCCTCCCCGGACGGGTCCCCCGCAACGGCCTGGGCGAGCACGATGCGATGGTCCCCCGCGGGCACCTGCGCCACCACCCGGCACACCAGCCACGCCAGTACGCCGTCGAGCACGGGGACGCCCTCGGGTCCGGTGTGCCACCGGGTGGGAGCGCCGAATCGGTCGGCGCCGCTGCGCGCGAACGTCGCGGCGAGCGCCTCCTGATGCTCGCCCAGCAGGTGTACGCCGATGTACTCCGCCTCCGCGACGACAGGCCAGCTGGAGGACCCCGTGCCCACGCCGAAGGAGACCAACGGGGGCTCGGCGGCGACGGAGTTGAGGGACGTGGCGGTGAACCCGACGGGGCGCGGCCCGTCGCCGGCCGCGGTGATCACGGCGACACCGGCGGCATGCCTGCGGAAGACCGAGCGGAAGAGGTCGGGGGTGGCCTGCCGGGGCACGGCAAGGGAGGGCTGGAGCGTCATGGAGTTGTCCTTCGACGGGAACGGGAGGCGCGGTCCTGGAGTCCGTGGCTGCTCAGACACCCGGACAGCGCGCGCTCGCGTGACGGACCAGGTCCACGTGGACCCGCCCGTGGAGAAGGAGTTCCGACGGCATGACGTCACCCTGACTTTGGGGGGTCAACTGCGTCAAGTACGCACGGGGTCCAGGGCACTGGGAGATTGATCACGTTGCGTCACCCGCCGCCCCTCATGGAGGCGGTGCGCTGCGGCGGTCGCGTGGAGGTCGCCACAGGGAGGTTCACGCGACGGCACGCCCCAGCGCGGCGATCACGTCCGCCCGGCGCGGCTGTCCCGTCGCACGGCGCACGATCCGGCCGTCCGCGTCCAGGACGAGTACGGTCGGCGTCTGCCGGACGTCCAGCTCCCGTACGAGGGCGAGGTGGTCCTCGGCGTCGATCTCGACGTGGGTGACCCCGTCGACCATCGCGGCCACTTCGGCGAGGGTCCTGCGGGTGGCCCGGCAGGGCTGGCAGAACGCGCTGGAGAACTGCACGAGGGTGGCCCGCTCCCCCGGTTCGACGCCGAGTTCGTCGAAGCCCAGCCGTCTTCCGCCGTCGTGTTCCGGCATATTTCACCCTCCCCTTACGCACTGCTTGACACAGTGTGCAGCGTGCGGCCCGGCGCTGCGATTCCCGGGCCCCTCGACGCTCCGGAAGAGCCCGCAGCAGGTCAGGGTATGAGTGGACATCGCCGGACGTGATGAGAATCTCGCGTTCTGGGTACCCGGGGACTGGCTACTCGGCCGTACATGGGGCACGATCTGCCCAACGCCGAAAACCTACGGCAGCGTAACTTTCGTACCGGGAGAGCCCTCCCCGGTCAGAGAAGGGTCCCCCGTCATGGCAGAACTCGTCTATCGGCCGGTCGTCGGCGCCGCTCGTACCCTGTTCAAGGCGCTCGACCTCAAGATCGACACTCAGGGTTCTGAGAACATCCCCCGCTCCGGCGGGGCAGTGCTGGTCAGCAACCACATCAGTTACCTCGACTTCATCTTCAACGGCCTCGCCGCTCTGCCGCAGAAGCGCCTGGTGCGCTTCATGGCGAAGGAGTCGGTGTTCCGGCACAAGGTGTCGGGGCCGCTGATGCGCGGCATGAAGCACATCCCGGTGGACCGCAAGCAGGGCGAGAACGCGTACCGGCACGCGCTGGACTCGCTGCGCTCCGGCGAGATCATCGGGGTGTTCCCGGAGGCGACGATCTCCGAGTCGTTCACGCTGAAGAGCTTCAAGTCGGGTGCGGCCCGGCTCGCCCAGGAGGCCGGCGTGCCGCTGATCCCGATGGCGGTCTGGGGCACCCAGCGCATCTGGACCAAGGGCAGGCCGCGCAACTTCGGCCGCAACCACATCCCGGTCACCATCCGCGTGGGCAAGCCCGTGGAGGCCCCGGCGGACGAGTTCGCGGGCGCCATCACCCGGCGGCTGCGCGAGCGCGTCCAGGAGCTGCTGGAGGCCGCCCAGCGCGCCTACCCGGTGCGCCCCAAGGACGACAAGGACACCTGGTGGGTCCCGGCCCACCTCGGCGGCACGGCCCCGACCCCGGGGCAGCTGCGCGAAGCGGGCTGAGCCCCACCGGGCGCGCCGGGGCTCACAGGGCGTTCGGCAGCGCGTCCCACAGGCGGGGCCGGTCCGGCGCCTCCTTGAGGGCGCGCAGCACGGCCGGGTGGGGTGCGGCGTACAGGACCGGGTAGTCCACTTCGCCGCGCTCCCCCACCGGCACCCAGGCCAGCCGCTCGCCGTCGAGCGAGAACTGCGCGTCGACGCCCTCCTTGTTGCCGCGGCAGTCCTGCCGGTGCCACGCGCCGTGGAACCGTACGGCCACCAGCCCGTGCACACAGTGACCGCTCGCGCCGTCGTGCTCCAGACGCTGGTAGCAGAGCGCGGTGGGGATGTCCTCCGCCCGCAGCAGCGCCGCCAGGGCATGGGCCTTGGCGTGGCAGATCCCGGTGCCCTGCGCCAGGACGTCCGAGGCGCGCCAGGTGACGCGCGGGTCCCCCGAGTCGGCCGAGTGCGGGACGGTGTCCCGTACGAATTCGAAGGCCGCCTGGGCGTATGCATATGAATCCGAGACCTGCTCGGCGAGGCGCGCGGCCGTCTTCCGTACGAGCGGATGGTGAGGGTCGATGGCCTCGTCGGACCCCAAGTAGGCGGACAGGTCCGGGTTCTGCTGGATCAGCTCCATGGTTCGCGAGCATAGGAATGCGACCGACTGAGAGTCAATACCTTTTCAGTCGGTCGCATATCTATGCAGTTCTGTGGAGGGTGCTCAGCGGGGCATCTCCTCCTTGAGCGCCTGTACGAACGCGTCCACGTCGTCCTCGGTGGTGTCGTACGCGCACATCCAGCGCACGTGGCCGGCCGCCTCGTCCCAGAAGTAGAACCGGAAGCGCTTCTGCAGTCGCTCGCTCACCTCGTGCGGCAGCCGTGCGAAGACCACGTTCGCCTGCACCTCGTAGAGGATCTCCACGCCGTCGACGCCACGGACGCCCGCGGCGAGCCGCTGTGCCATCTCGTTGGCGTTGCGGGCGTTGCGCAGCCACAGGTCACGGGCGAGCAGCGCCTCCAGCTGCACCGACACGAAGCGCATCTTCGAGGCGAGCTGCATCGACGTCTTGCGCAGCCGCTTCATCGCCATCGGCCGGACCGCGTCCGGGTTGAGGACGATCACGGCCTCGCCGAAGACCATGCCGTTCTTGGTGCCGCCGTACGACAGGATGTCGACGCCGACCGCGTTGGTGAAGGCGCGCATCGGGACGTCGAGGGAGGCCGCGGCGTTGGCGATCCGCGCCCCGTCGAGGTGGACCTTCATGCCGTGCCCGTGGGCGTGCTCGCAGATCGCGCGTATCTCGTCCGGCGTGTAGAGGGTGCCGAGCTCGGTGTTCTGGGTGATCGAGACGACCTGCGGCATCGCCCGGTGCTCGTCGTCGAATCCCCACGCGTGCCGGTCGATCAGCTCGGGGGTGAGCTTGCCGTCCGGGGTCGGCACGGTGAGCAGCTTCAGCCCGCCCATCCGCTCGGGGGCGCCGCCCTCGTCGACGTTGATGTGGGCGCTCTCGGCGGCGATCACCGCGCCCCAGCGGTCGGTGAGCGCCTGGAGGCAGAGCACGTTGGCACCGGTGCCGTTGAACACCGGGAACGCCTCGGCGGACGCGCCGAAGTGGCCGCGCACCACCTGCTGGAGGTGCGCGGTGTAGTCGTCCTCGCCGTAGGCGACCTGGTGGCCGCCGTTGGCGAGCGCGAGGGCGGCCAGGACCTCGGGGTGCGCGCCCGCGTAGTTGTCGCTGGCGAATCCCCGTACGGACGGGTCGTGGCGGCGGCGGGCGTCGGTCCTGGGCGGGTTCGCCGGACCGGCCACGGACGTGGTGGTCGTGGTCGTCGTCACAGTCGTCGTGGTGGTCACTGAATCCGTCACTGCTGAATCCGTCGCGGAACCGGGCACGGAATCCGTCACGGCTTGGGGGTCAGCCACAGGCGCTGTCCATTCACTTCGGCGGCGGGCCGCTCCCAGACTCCGGCGATGGCCTCGGCCAGCTCCGTGACGTCCGTGAAGCCCGCGAACTTCGCATTCGGGCGCTCGGCGCGCATCGCGTCGTGCACCAGAGCCTTGATCACCAGGATGGCAGCAGCGCTGCGCGGCCCCTCCTCGCCCCCCGCCTTGCGGAAGGCGTCGCCGAGGGCGAGCGTCCACGCCTCGGCGGCGGCCTTGGAGGCGGCGTAGGCGGCGTTGCCCTCGGTCGGCTTGGACGCGCCGGCCGCGCTGATCAGCAGGTAGCGGCCCCGGTCGCTGCGCTGCAGTCCCGCCTGGAAGGCGAGCGAGGTGTGCTGCACGGTGCGGACCAGCAGCTTTTCGAGCAGGTCCCAGTCCGCCAGGTCGGTCTCCGCGAAGGTCGCGGAGCCGCGCCAGCCGCCGACGAGGTGGATCATGCCGTCGATCCGGCCGAACTCCTTCTCGGTCTTGTCCGCCCACGCACGGGTGGCGTCGAGGTCGAGCAGGTCGACGGTCTCGCCGATGACGGTGGCCCCGCCGTGTGCGTAACGGGCGGCGTCCACGGCCTCCGCGAGACGCGTCACGTCGGCGTCGGCGCCGATGACCGTGGCACCGGCCTCCGCCAGGCGCAGCAGAGCGGCTCGCCCCGCGGGGCCCGCCGCTCCCGCGACGGCGATGACGGCTCCGTCAAGGGGGCCCTCGGGTGTGTTGGCAGCGGTCATGTCGGTCGCCTCCTGGGCGCGGGCGCTCATGCGGCAACCCGCTCGGCGCCCGCCGCGGTGATCCCCTTGGTGGAGGCGATCACGGTCTTGAGCTTCTTGGAAAGCGCCTCATAGAACATGCTCAACGGAAACTCGTCGGGAAGCACGTCGTCGACCAGTTTCCGCGGCGGCAGCGACAGGTCCAGGGCGTCCGGACCCTTCGCCCAGCGCGACCCCGGGTGCGGGGCGAGGTAGCCCGCCACCAGGTCGTACGCGGCGAACCAGTGCACCAGCTTCGGGCGGTCGATGCCCGCCCGGTACAGGTCCTCGATCTCGGCGCAGAGCTGGTTGGTGACCCGCGGCGCCCGCTCCCAGTCGATCTTGAGGGTGTTGTCGGTCCAGCGCACCACGTCGTGCTTGTGCAGGTACGCGAAGAGGAGCTGGCCGCCGAGTCCGTCGTAGTTGCGCACCCGCGCGCCGGAGACCGGGAAGCGGAACATCCGGTCGAAGAGCACGGCGTACTGCACGTCGCGGCCCTGCGGGACGCCGTCGGCCTCCAGTTTCACGGCCTCCTTGAAGGCGGTGAGGTCGCAGCGCAGCTCCTCCAGGCCGTACATCCAGAACGGCTGCCGCTGCTTGATCATGAAGGGGTCGAAGGGCAGGTCGCCGTGGCTGTGCGTGCGGTCGTGGACCATGTCCCACAGCACGAAGGCCTCCTGGCAGCGCTCCTGGTCGGCGACCATCGCCCGGATGTCGTCGGGCAGGTCGAGGCCGAGGATGCCCACGGCGGCCTCGGTGACGGCGCGGAAGCGGGCCGCCTCGCGGTCGCAGAAGATGCCGCCCCAGGTGAATCGTTCCGGCGCCTGGCGCACGGCGATCGTCTCGGGGAAGAGCACGGCGGAGTTGGTGTCGTAACCCGAGGTGAAGTCCTCGAAGGTGATGCCGCAGAACAGCGGGTTGTCGTAGCGCGTGCGCTCCAGCTCGGCGAGCCACTCGGGCCACACCATGCGCAGCACGACGGCTTCGAGGTTGCGGTCCGGGTTGCCGTTCTGGGTGTACATCGGGAAGACGACGAGGTGCTGGAGGCCGTCGGCGCGCGACCGGGCGGGCTGGAAGGCGAGCAGCGAGTCCAGGAAGTCGGGGACGGCGAAGGCGGAGTCCGCCCAGGCCCGGAGGTCTCCCACGATCGCCCGGTGGTAGGCGGCGTCGTGCGGCAGCAGCGGGGAGAGCTCCTCGACCGCGCCGATCACCCGGCCGAGCACCGCCTCCACGGCCGTACGGGCCGGGGCGCCGTCGGCGTCGAAGTCGATGGAGCCGTCGGCGGACTGCCAGGGCCGGATCTCCTCGACCGCGCCCTTGAGCACGCCCCAGGCGGGGTGGTCGATCACCCGCGAGGCCTCGGTTATGCCTCCACCAGCAATGTCCTGCACCAGAATTTGCGTCATGTCACTTCCTCCACGGGAGAACCTCGCGTAAAGAAACCGTATCCACGCGTGGTTCTCCTGCACAAGGGGAGCCGGAAGAAATTATCCTGCCACACCCCCCGACTCACCGAAATTCTTCCTGTCGGACACCCCGACGGCGGTGATGGCTCCGGTGACGGCGGCCATGGCGGTACGGGAATCGGCGAGGACCCCGGTGAATCCGAGGAACCCGTGGAACATCGCGGGGAAGTGCTGTTCCACGACCTCCACCCCTGCTGCCCGCAATGCCGCGGCGTACTCCCTGCCCTCGTCGCACAGGGGGTCGCAGCCCGCCGTCAGGACGTGCGCGGGCGGCAGCCCCGAGAGGTCGGCGGCGCGCAGCGGCGAGACGTCCGGGTGGCGCGCCACAGGACTCCGCGGGCCCTCGGGGCCGAGGTACTGCTCCCAGAACCACCGCATGTGAGCCGCCGTCAGGAAGTAGCCGGAGGCGTTGCGGCGGTACGAATCGGTGTCCTGGGCGGCGTCGAGCACCGGGTAGAGCAGCACCTGGAGCGCGACGTCCGGGCCGCCCGTGTCGCGGGCGATCCGCGCGGCGACCGTGGCGAGCGCGCCGCCGGCGCTGTCACCCGCGACGACCAGGGCCCCGGGGTCGCCGCCCACCTCTTCGATGTGCTCGGCGACCCACCGCACGGCGGCGTACGCGTCCTCGACGGCGGCCGGATGGGGCGCCTCGGGGGCGAGCCGGTAGTCCACCGAGACGACTGCCGCGCCCGCGCCCGCGCAGATCCCGCGCACCGTGCCGTCGTGGGAGTCGAGACCGCAGATGCTGAACCCGCCGCCGTGGAAGAAGACGACGGTGGGGTACGGGGCGGGGCGGTCCGGCAGATAGAGGCGTACGGGGATCCCGGGCGCTCCGGCGGGCCCGGGGACCGTCCGGTCCTCGACGGCGCCCACCGCCGGGGGCTCCGTCCGCGGTCCGGGCAGGGCGGCGAGGATGCGGCGGGCCTGCGCCGCGTCGGTGACGGCGCCGCCGAGGTCGGGGAATCCGGCGCTCATGCGGTCGACGAGGGGGCGGGCAGCGGGGTCGAGCCGGTCAGGCACGGGGACGGAGGGGCGGGCCGTCGGGTCGGGCCGGTCGTGTTCCGGTGCCACGGCCGCTCCTCACGCCTCGCGGAAGTGCGGGATGACCTTGTCGCCCCACTGCCGCAGGGTTTCCAGGCATGCCTCTTGAGGCACCGTGCCCATCTGGATCAGGCACATGATCTCGTCGGCTCCCGCGTCGCGCAGCCGCTCCACGTACGCGATGGCATCGTCGGCGGTGCCGTACGCGTGGTCGGCGTGGAAGGTGGCCGTCGCGGCGGGGCGTACCGGGATCCGCTGCTCGTGCAGCCGGGCGGCCACCTGCTCGGCGGCCCTGCGCATCTCGGCCCTCTCGTCGGCGCCCGCCACGACCGCTTCGTCAGGGATTCCGGCGCCTCCGTACCAGTGGCCGATGGACTGCGCGAAGAAGCGCTGGCCGCGCACCCCGATGCTCCGGGCCCGCTCGCCGTCGTCCAGCACGATCGTGGGGCAGAGCACCGAGAAGTGGTCGTTGACGACGGTGGACACGAAGCGGTCGGCGCCGCGGGCCGCCCGGGCCGCGTCGTACGCCGCCCGCATCTCGATGATCGACTCGGGTCCGGCGAAGCCCATCACAAGGGCTCCGACGCCGAGTTCGGCGGCCTGGGCGAGGGTTTCGGTGCGGCTGCACGCGAGGAACAGCGGAGGGTGCGGGGTCTGCCGGGGGCGCGGCAGGATCGGGTGCGGGCCGATGTCGATGAGCTCGCCGTGGTACTCCAGCTCGTCCGCCTGCCAGGCCCGGCCGATGATGCGCAGCGCCTCCTCGACCTCCCGGGTCGTACGGTCCGGGTCCACGCCGCACAGCGAGGTCTCCTGCTTCGTACCGCCGCGTCCTGCTCCGAGGTCGAGCCTCCCGCCGGACAACAGGTCGAGCATGGCGGCGCGTTCGGCCACCCGCGCGGGGTGGTTGAAGGCGAACGGCATGCAGACGACGCCGTGCCCGATCCGGATGGTCGAGGTCTTCGCGGCGACGTAGGCGAGGAAGACCTCGGGGGCGCTCATGTGCGCGTACCACTTGAGGGAGTGGTGCTCGACGGCCCAGATCCGGTCGAACCCCATCCGCTCGGCCAGGACTGCCTGTTCGACGCTGTCGCGGATGACCTGGTGCTCGCGCTCGGGGGTGGGATCGGCCAGCTGCGCCTCGAAGACGACTGAGAATTTCACGGTCCCTCCAGGGGGTTGATTTCCGTGCTCCGCCCTTACTTCAATTCGCCATATGACTAGTCGTCAGGTCTCGAAGAAGCAAGACGCACGACAGGGCGGACTCCCACAACTCCCGCCCACCGCCTGGGCGGTGCTCGGCCTGCTGTCCTTCCCCGGCGGGCGCACGGGGTACGAGTTGAAGAAGTGGGCGGACTCCTCGCTGCGCTTCTTCTACTGGGCGCCCGCGATCAGTCAGATCTACGCGGAGCTGCGCCGTCTTGAGGCGCTGGGGTACGTCACGTCGAGCCGCTCGGGGCCCGAGGAGCCGCGTACCAAACGGCGTTACGCGATCACCGCCGCGGGCCGCGACGCGCTCGCCGGGTGGGCGGACGGCACCGAGGAGACGGGGCCCGCCGTACTGAAACACCCGCTCGTGCTGCGCGTCTGGCTGGGCCACCTCGCCGACCCGGCACGGCTCCGCGCCCGCGTGCGGGAGCATGTCGCGCACACGGAGCGGGAGTTGGCGGACGTACGGGAGGCGCTGGAGCGGGCCGAGGGGGTGGCGGACTGGGCGCATCCGCAGGTGGCGCTGCGCTGGGCCGAGCGGCAGCACCTGGCCGAACTGGAACTGGCGCGGGCGATGCTGGTCGATCTCACGGAACTCACCCCACCGGGGGCGGCCGGTGAACTCCCGCCGTGCACCCCAGGTCGGCTCCCCCCGGGCACCGCAGGTCAGCTCCCGCCGGACACCGCAGGTCAGCTTCCCCCGGGCCTCACCGGTCAGCTTCCCCCGGCCGGCGCCGGTCAACTCCCTCCGGCCGCGCCCACGGACGGGTGACGTAGCGCCGACCGGGCCACGGAGGGCGGTAGGACGGTCGCACCCTGTCCCCGTCGCGACCGTACTGCCCGACGTCAGCCCCTGATGCGCCTGGAGCCGTCCCCCATGAGCATGCGCGCCATCCTTCTCGCCGCCCTCGCCACCGGTCTGATCCTGGGAATCGCGGGTACCCAGTTCGAAGATTCCACTTCCTCGCGCCAGGCGGGTTCCGTTGCCGAGGCGGGCCGTTAATCTCGCTTTGAGCCGCCGTCGACGGAAGCGAGATCGCCTTGTCTTTCCTCACCATCGGTCATCGCGGAGTCATGGGTGTCGAACCCGAGAACACCCTGAGCTCCTTCCTCCACGCCCAGCAGGCGGGCATGGACGTCATCGAACTCGATCTGCATCTGAGCAAGGACGGCGGGCTCGTCGTCATGCACGACGCCGACGTCGACCGCACCACGGACGGCCACGGCCCCGTCTCCGCCATGTCGCTCGCCGAGCTGCGCGCCCTGGACGCGGGGGGCGGCCAGCAGGTCCCCCTCTTCGAGGAGGTGCTGGACGCCGTCTCCGCACCGCTCCAGGCGGAGATCAAGGACGTGGCCGTCGCACAGGCGCTCGCCGAGTTGATGCACCGGCGCGGCCTGGTGGAGCGCGTCGAGGTGCTGTCGTTCCACGACGAGGCCCTCGCCCGGACCTCGGCCCTGGTGCCAGGGGTGCGGACGGCACTGGTCGCGCAGTTCTACGGGCCCGAGGTGGTGGACCGCGCGCTGGCCGTGGGGGCCGGCGCCGTCGTGCTCGAACTGCAGCGGCTCACCCAGGAGACCGTGCGGCGCGCGCACGCGGAGAAGCTGCGGGTGATCGGCTGGGTGGTGAACACCGCGGAGGAGCTGCGGCTGGCCCACGCGCTGGAACTGGACGGGGTGACCACCGACTTCCCCGAGATCCGCAGGACCGGCCGCTTCATGGCCTGACCCTCGCGGGGCCGGCCCGGCCTGGGCGGCCCCGCAGGACCGGCCTCGTGCCTGGGGCCGGCCCCGCAGGACCTGCTCAGAGTTCCTTGAGCAGAAGCTCGAACTGGAGGTTCTCGCGCTGCGGGATGCCGA
>NZ_JBSGZD010000280.1:0-10402 GCF_053610825.1 Streptomyces sp. NPDC054863
ATGACGGACCGGCCTTTCCCAGGTGGGCGATACTGGGTTCGAACCAGTGACCCCTTCGGTGTGAACGAAGTGCTCTCCCACTGAGCTAATCGCCCGGGAACGGGTTGAACCATACAGCGCTTTTCCGGTTGGTTTCAAACCGCGAGTGCGGCGGCCAGCCCTTTGCGCCCCGCACGCATCATCAGGGCGTGGTTGGCGAGGAAGACGGGGCGCCCGGGGACGGCGAACCGGCGCAGCAGCGGCTTGTGCACGTCGACGACCTGCTCGTAGCGGGCGCGGGTCCCGGTGCCGTGCGGCAGGACCGTCCAGCGCACCCAGCCCTCCAGGTCGCCCGACATGCCGATCTCCAGGACTCCGCCGAGCGGGTCGCGCCGGAGCGCGTGTGCGGTGACCAGCAGGTCGTACGGGAGGAAGGACCGGAAGCGGGCCGTGCCGGTGCGGTCGTCGACGGGGGTGACCTCGCGCACCTGCGGCCACCATCTCGGGTAGCCCTCGGCGTGTTCCAGGAGTGCGTAGACGTCCCCGGGCGGGGCGGGCAGTTCCCAGACGCTGCGGAAGCGGTAGTGGCACCAGTCCATGGGTCAATTCTGCGGGTACGCGGGCGTACTCACCCCCGCGCCCGCCGTACCTGAGTAGCCCCTCTGAGTATCCGCGCCCATGTACGGGTGACCACCGGCCGCCCAGACTCGCAGCATGAGACACGTTCCGCCTCTCGCACCGGCCGACGAGCTGGTGCTCCTCGACCGCGAGCTGGCCCAACTCGACGCGCGCAAGGGTCAGTTGCTGCTCCGCCGCGCGTGGCTGCTGCGGATTCTGAATTCGCCGGCGCCGCCCCTGCCCCACACGCCCTGGCAACACGCGCCCCGGCCGCCTGCCGCGGCCGCCACCACTGCCGCCACCTCTGCACGGAGTGCGCAGAATGTGCTGCTGACTCTCGGCGGGATCCTCCTCGCGGTCGCTGCGCTGGCGTTCACCCTGGTCGGCTGGGGGCAGTTGGGCATCGCGGGGCGTTCTGCCGTACTGGGCCTGGTGAGCGTGGCCGCACTGTCCGCACCGGCGCTCCTCGTGCGGCGGGGCCTGGCGGCAACGGCGGAATCGGTCGGCGTACTCGCCCTCCTCCTGACGGTGCTGGACGTGTACGCACTCCACGAGGTCGCCTTCGAGAACGCCGACGGCACGGCGTACAGCGCGGTGGCCGCGGCCCTCCTCGCCCTCCTCTGGGCGTCCTACGGCCTCTTCCTCCCCCGCCTGCGCACCCCGCTCCCGGCTGCGCTGCTTGCCGCCCAACTCCCCCTCGCTCTCTGGGTGTTGTCGCACTCCACGACGGAGCTCCCCTTCTCCTGGGCCCTGCTGGCAACGGCGGCCCTGGACACGGCGGCAGCTGTCTGGGCCGTCCGCCACAGGGCAGCCCCGACCACCTCCCCGACCCCCACGACGGTCGGATCCCCCGCCTCCGCGGGGACCCCGACGGCGAGCCCGTCAGACCGGACACCTCCGGCGGGTCCGTCAGACCCGGCAAATCCGGCAGGCCCGGCATTTTCCGCACCCCAGGCGGGTCGAGCCGGTCCGGCAGCCCCCGTTCCCACCCCCGCGCCCTCTCCCGCAGCCGTCGCCGCTCCCCCTGCCGGCCGTGCCGCCCAGCTCGCCCGCGCCCTCGTCCCGGTCGGTGTTCTCGCGGCCGTCTGCGCCTGGGCGGCCGGGGGTTACGTCCTTCTGGCCGCCCTCGTCATGTCCGTGAACGCGTCGACGGCGGCCGAAGCCCTCCCCTCGTCCGGTCTGCTCCTCGCGTCCGCCGCCCTCGCCCTGGCCGCCACCCTCCGTCACCCGCAGCTCGCGACCGCGCTGGTGGCGGGCCTGGCACTGGTCGCCGCGACGGCGGGCACGGCGCGCCCCGCTCTGCCCCTCGCCTGGACGGCTCCCGCCTACGTCGTCTGTGCGCTCGCCGTCCTGGCGCTGTCGGCGGCACGCGGCCCCCGCCTGCCCCGTCCCGTCCGGCACGGTCTGACCGCGTCGGCCGCGCTGGTCGGCGCGGGCGCGGTCCTCACGACCGTTCCCGCCCTGGCACTGACCCTGCTGTCGGGACCGGCCTCCCGGGCCGCGGCCCCGTGGCAGGGCCTGCCCCCCACCCTCCGCCGGACGGTGGACCTCGACGTGCCCTGGCACGCCCTCTCCACGGCCCCGCTGATCCTGCTCCTCACCGCGGCGGCCCTCGCCGTGCTGCACCGCCGCTCCCCGCACCCCGCGACAGTGGTCGCCTCGGTCCTGTCGGCCTCCGCCGCGGTCCTCCTGCTCCCGACCTCCCTGAACCTGCCCTACGTGGCTGCGCTGTCCCTGTACGTCGCCCTGACTGCGGTCACGCTGGCCCTGGCCGCCCGCGCCCCGGCCCCCGCCCCGACTCCTGCGCCGACGGCCGTCGCTCCCGGTGTCCGTACCGCCTTGTCGTACGCGGCGCTGGGTGTCGGGGCCGTCACGGCGGGCGCGGTGTCGTGCCTGGCGCTGGCCTCCCGGGGCACCACCTTCGCGGTGCTCGGCGCGCTGCTGGTGCTGTTCGCCGCCCTGGCCGTGCGCACCCGGGCCCCGGCCGTCCGGGCGGTGGGCGCCGTCGCCGCCGTCGGGTACGCGACCGGTCTGGCCTGTGCGGGCGCCGCCGCTCTCGCCCTCCCGCCGCAGCAGGCCGCGCTGCTGGTCCTGGTGGTGCCCGCCATGGTCGCCCTCCTCGCGGTGCGGGTGCACAGCGTCCCGGCCGAGATCGCCGCCACGGTCCCCGCACTGCTCGCCGTCGCCCTGGCTGCGGGCCGTGCGCCGATGCTGTCGCTGGTGCTCGCCCTGTGCGGGGTGATCGCCGCCGGGACCGCGGTCCGTCAGGACCGCCGGGCGGTCGGGTGGGCGGCCGGCGCCCTGTTCCTGCTGGCCACCTGGGTGCGGCTCGCGGCATCCGGCATCGGCGAGCCCGAGGCGTACACGCTGCCGGTGACGGTCCCGGCGCTCGTCGTGGGGGTGCTGCGGCGCCGTCGCGACCCGCAGGCGTCCTCCTGGACGGCGTACGGGCCCGGCCTGGCCGCGACCCTGCTGCCGAGTCTCGTCGCCGCCTGGGCCGACCCGTACTGGCTGCGTCCGCTGCTGCTGGGCCTCGCGGCGCTCGTGGTGACCCTGCTGGGCGCCCGGCACCGGCTCGGCGCCCCGCTGCTGCTCGGCGGCGCCGTCCTGTCCCTGGTCGCGCTGCACGAGCTCGCGCCGTACGTCGTCCAGGTGGTCGGGGCTCTGCCTCGCTGGCTGCCCCCGGCGCTGGCCGGCCTGTTGCTGCTCGCGGTGGGAGCCACGTACGAACAGCGCCTGCGCGACGCCCGCCGACTGCGCGAGCGGCTGGGCCGCCTGCACTGACCCGCCGCCCGGGGCTCCGGCCCCGGGCGGGGAAACGACAGAGGCCCGAGAGACTGGTTCCAGTCTCTCGGGCCTCTGTTCCCGGGTGGGCGATACTGGGTTCGAACCAGTGACCCCTTCGGTGTGAACGAAGTGCTCTCCCACTGAGCTAATCGCCCGGGCACAGGCAGAACATTACCGCATGTCAGCGCGTGCCCCCGACCACTTTCCGGCTCATTCGCAGCCGGCCCGCGGCTCGCACCGCCGGCCCCCGGTCCACTCTCCGCCGGTCACTCGTTGATCTTCCACGGCATCACGATGCCGAACTTCCAGACGTAGATCCCGACCAGTACGGCGATGATCACCAGCCCGATCGTGGTGAGGATGATGTTCCGCCGCCGCACCTTCGGGTCGAGCGCCTTCTGCGCCGCCTCGGTGAGCTTCCGCTTCGTCCAGCGCATCACCAACTGCGCCCACACGAACTCGGTCGCCCAGATCGCCATGCCGCCGAAGATCACCACCCAGCCGGGTCCCGGAAGCGGCAGCATGATGATGCCGGCGATCACGACCGCGAGGCCGACGACGAAGACGCCGACCTGCCAGCTGAGGTGGAGCGTCCTGCGCGCCTGGATGTACTGCGGCGCCCGCGATCCGAGCTCCCGCTCGTCGGTGGCGCCCCCCGTAGCGGGGTCGGTCGTCGCCGCGGCGACATCCCTGTCCCGTCCGTCACTCTCCGCATTCATGAGCCTCAACTTACCCGAGCGCGCCCCTTCACCGGAATAGCCGTAGGGGTCAACCCCGGGCTCGGCCGTACGAGCGACCCCAGGACCCTCAAAACACTCATAAGGGTTTACAACGGCACTGGAGGTGGCATGTCGATTTCGCCGACGTGCGAATCCCCGAGCGCACACTGAGCGAAAGGCCCTGGCGCTTATGAACACCACGGTCAGCTGCGAGCTGCACCTGCGCCTCGTTGTGTCGAGCGAGTCATCACTGCCTGTACCCGCGGGCCTGCGGTACGACACGGCCGATCCCTATGCCGTGCATGCCACCTTCCACACCGGAGCCGAGGAAACGGTCGAGTGGGTCTTCGCCCGCGATCTCCTCGCCGAGGGCCTGCACCGGCCCACCGGAACCGGCGACGTCCGAGTCTGGCCGTCCCGGAGCCACGGTCAGGGCGTTGTCTGCATCGCCCTGAGCTCACCGGAGGGCGAGGCCCTGCTCGAAGCCCCGGCGCGGGCGCTTGAGTCGTTCCTGAAGAGGACGGATGCCGCAGTGCCACCCGGCACTGAACACCGGCACTTCGACCTCGACACGGAGCTCTCTCACATCCTGGCGGAAAGCTGAGCCAGGTCGAGAGTCGTTCATCGCCGTCCGACTCGGGGCGACGGCGCGGGACGGACAACCTCATAGGGACAACTTCATAGGGCAGGCACCGGCGCCGTCGTCGCGGAATCCACCGCGGCGGCGGCGTCGCTGTGTCCGCCCCCTCCTGCGGCTAGAGTCGGCCAGCAGCGGCGGGCACCGGCCCGCAGCAGGCCAGGGAGCTGAGCGTGCTGATCCCCCACGACACCCGGAAAGCCCTCGACGTCGTCGTCGACCTGGTGAACACCGCGCCGGAGAGCGAGCCTGCCGACCGTCTGACGGACGTCGAGGCGCTGAGCGCCTTCGCACGGCTCCACGACGTCAGCGACGTGGGCAGACTCGGCGAGGGGGATCTGCGGGCCGTACGGGACGTGCGGGCACGCTTCGCGGAGGTGTTCGAGGCATCCGACCCCCGGGCCGCCGCCGAGCTCATCAACCAGCTGGTCGCGGCGGCCGGCACGACGCCCCGGCTGACCGACCACGACGGCTTCGACTGGCACGTGCACTACTTCGCGCCCGGCGCCTCCATGGCGGACCACCTGGCGGCGGACTGCGGGATGGCACTGGCCTTCATCGTGGTCTCGGGCGAGCAGGAACGGCTGCGCCGCTGCGAGGCGCCGGACTGCCGGCACGCGTTCGTCGACCTGTCGCGCAACCGCTCGCGGCGCTACTGCGACAGCCGGACCTGCGGGAACCGGCTGCACGTGGCGGCGTACCGGGCCCGTCGTAAGGAAGCCTCCGGCTGAGCGGCGCCTGTCCGGGCCGCTCCCTGACGGGTCGTGTCAGTCCAGGAAGAGGTCATGGACCGCTCCCATCATGAGCAGCGAGCCGATCAACGCGAGGAAGATCATCAGGGGTGGCTGGGAAAGCGCGAAGAGGCACCCGCGCGCTTCTTCGTCGGGGACGGGTGCGGCGCCTTCGTCGGCGGAGGTCTGGAGCATCTCGGGCCGATGATGACTCAGCCCGATGGTACGGAATGACCAACACGCCCACTATCGGCGGCAGTTCATTGGATTCCGTGTAAATCCACAATCGCTCCGGTGTCCGAGCCGCCAGGCTCACGTGCCGCGCCCCGCTCAGATCCCGTGCTTCTTCAAGATCGCCTCGATGTCGGAGAAGTCCTCACCGGCGGCCTTCTTCGGCTGCCTGGCAGCGGGGGCCGGTGCGGACGCGGGGGCAGCCGCCTGGCGGCCGACGCCAAGCGAGGGTGCCGACGCGGCCGGGGCGACCGCCTCCCGCTGCGCCGCCTTCGCGGCCTTGCGCTCCTTGCGGGTGCCGCCGCTGCGCCGCTCGACGAAGCGGGTGGTCATGAAGAGCAGCCAGGCGACCGCGAGCACGCCGAAGCCCGCCCACACAACCGGCTTGAAGACCATGCCGGAGATCCAGCCCACGGCCCCGGTCATGACCAGGCCGACGGGAACCAGCGAGTAGGCGGCCAGCCGGGTCGCGGTGAGGAAGCGCTTGCGGTACGCGGTGATCGCCGCGATGCCCAAACCGGCGGCGGACGCCGCGGAGCAGACGGTCTCGACCAGCAGCATCGGTCCTCCAGCGGTGGAAAGTACGGTCCCCTCCATCCTGCACCGCCCGCACCGGGTGCGGCCATCTTCGGGCCCGGTCTCAGGGAGATCTCCGGGGTGCACTCCTCCCCAGGTCCCGGTTGGGGCCGTCGGCGTACGACTGGGAGACTGGCCCCATGAACAACCCCTCTCCCCTCTCCCCCGTCGTCCTCGACGTCTGGTGCGAGCTCCAGTGCCCCGACTGCCACAGCGCCCTCACCGACCTCGCCGCGCTGCGGGCCAGGTACGGCGACCGGCTGGACGTAAGACTGCGGCACTTCCCGCTGGAGAAGCACCGGCACGCCTACGACGCGGCGCAGGCCGCCGAGGAGGCGTTCGAACAGGGCAAGGGCTGGGCGTACGTGGAGGCCGTGCTCGGGCGCACGGCGGAGCTGGGCGAGCGCGGCCAGCAGCTCCTGCTCGACGTGGCACGCGAACTCGGCCTGGACGCCGAGGAGTTCGACACCGCACTGATCGACGGCCGGCACATGCTGATCGTGGACGCCGACCAGGCGGAGGGTAAGGCGATCAAGGTGACGGGCACGCCGACGTACGAGATCGGCGGACAGCTCCTCGACGCCGGCAAGGACCGGTCGGGAGTGCGGGAGCGCATCGAGGAGATCGCCGACCGACTGCTGGCCGACCGGACCGGCTGACGCAGCGGGCGGCGGCTAGAGCAGCTGCTTGTAGGTGTACAGCGACGTCGTGCGGTAACCGAGGGATTCGTAGAGGCGCAGGGCCGGGGTGTTCCCGGTGAAGACGTGCAGGCCGATCCGGTTGTCGCCGGCCTGGAGGGCGATCCGCTCGGCCAGTTTCATCAGGGTCCGCCCGTACCCCTTGCCGCGCTCCTCCTCGACGACCTCGACGTCGAACACGAAGGGGGCCGTATCGCCGGGTGCGACCTCGTGCCGTCCGACCCACAACAGGCCGACGGGCTCGCCGTCGTGCAGCAGGTGGCTGATCCAGGTGTGCGGGGTGGCGAGGCCTTCGGGCAGGAATTTGCGTTCGCTGGCCTCGGCCTTGGCGCGGGCCTGTTCGGCGGTGAACCCCCGGTCGAGCCAGCTCTGTGCGAAGCTCACCGCCTCCTCCTGCCGCCAGGCGTCGTACTCGGCCTGCGCCAGGGGGCGGACCGTCACGTCCGCCGGCAGGGCGGGCGGTTCCGACGGCAGGGTCTTGAACATGTTGCGGCTGCGTTCGACGTAGCCGAGGGCCGTCGTCAGCTGCCGTGCGGGCTCGGCGTCCGCGGGGACGGAGACGGTGACCTGGTCGCAGCCCCAGCCGCGCAGCACCTCCTCCGCGGCGAGGGCGGCCACTGTGCCGCGGCCCCTGCGGCGGTCCGCCTCGTCGATCCGGAGCGAGGTGATCCGGCCGACTCCGGTACCGAAGTCGGGCACGGTCTCGATGTGGGCGGTGCCGACGGGGCGGCTGTTCACACACACCTCGTAGTGGCGCGAGCGCGCACCGTCAGCGCTGGTCTGGAGCGGCCCGGTCGGCCGTAGGGTCGTCGTCATCACGGGAGTTGTACCCCCGCCGGGCCCGCTCGTCATCACGTTTTACGGGTCGAGGTCTGCGCCTGGGCGTTACGGGTCGAGGTCGTCGCCCGCGCGCTCGTCGAAGACGCGCATCGCCTTGGCGGTCACCGGTCCCGCCGCGCCCGGCAGTTCGCGCCCGTCGAGGCGGTGGACGGCCTGCACGTCGCGCAGGGTGGAGGTCAGGAAGATCTCCTCGGCCCGCGCCAGTACGTCGAACGGCAGCTCGGCCTCCCGCGCACCGGTCCACTCGACGGCGAGCGCCCTGGTGATGCCCGCCAGGCAGCCGGAGGCGACCGGCGGGGTGAGGAGCTGTCCTTCCAGGACGACGAAGACGTTGGATCCGGTGCCCTCGCAGAGCTGTCCGACGGTGTTCGCGAACAGGGCCTCGGAGGCGCCGTGTTCGCGTGCGCGGGCGAGCGCGACGACGTTCTCGGCGTACGAGGTGGTCTTGAGCCCGGCGAGGGCGCTTCGCTCGTTGCGCGTCCAGGGGACGGTGACGACGGCGGTGGCGTCGGGGCGGCGGACGGTCTCGCCGAGGGCGACGATCAGCGTCGGGGTGGCGTCACCGCGGTCCGAGCCGAGCGGGGAGACGCCGCCGGTGTACGTGACGCGGAGCCGGCCCAGGGGCATCGGGTTGGCGTCCAGGACGGCGGCGCAGGCGCGGCGGACCTCGTCGAGGTCCGGGTCGGGCAGACCGAGGCCGCGGGCGGAGGCGGTGAGCCTGTTCAGGTGCCGGGTGAGCGCGAAGGGCTTCCCCTGCACCGCCTTCATCGTCTCGAAGACGCCGTCGCCGACGGTCATCCCGTGGTCGAGGACGGAGACGCGGGCCTCGTCGGCGTCGACCAGTGCCCCATTGACCCAAACCTTCATGACGTGGCCCTCTCTCTCACTGTCACCTCGTACGCACCCGACGCTATCGCGAGCAGCCTGGACGCCTTGAGTTCGGTCTCGGCCCACTCCCGCTCGGGGTCGGAACCCCAGGTGATGCCCGCTCCCGTACCGAAGCGCAGGAACGATCCGCCGGGCGCCGTACGGTCGATCCAGAAGGTACGGATGCCCACGGCCAGCTCACCGGTGGAGCGGTCGGCGTCGACCCAGCCGATGCCTCCGCAGTAGGGGCCGCGCGGTGCGGTCTCCAGCGCCTCGATGATCTTCAGCGCGCTGGTCTTGGGGGCGCCGGTGACGGAGCCGGGCGGGAAGGTGGCGGCCAGCAGGGCGCCCCAGCCCTGTCCGGGGGCCAGCTCGGCGCGCACGGTGGAGACCAGGTGGACGAGACCGGGGTGCGGCTCGACCGCGCAGAGTTGCGGGACGGTGACGGAGCCGGTGACGGCGACGCGGCCCAGGTCGTTGCGGACCAGGTCGACGATCATCACGTTCTCCGCGTGGTCCTTCTCCAGGAGGTCCGCCGCCGTCTTCCCCGTCCCCTTGATGGGGCCGGACTCCACGAGGCTCCCGTCGCGCCGCAGATACAGCTCGGGGGAGGCGGTGGCGATCTCCACGCCGTGCGCGGGCAACCGGATCGTTCCCGCGTACGGGGCCGGGTTGCCCCGGGCGAGCAGCGCGGTCAGGGCGTCGATGTCCGCGCCCGGGTCGACGGGTGCGCTCAGCACCCGGCAGAGGTTGGCCTGGTAGACCTCCCCCTTCGCGATGTGCTCGCGGATGCGGCGTACGCCTGCCGTGTACGAGGCGCGGTCCAGCGAGGACGTCCAGCCGGTGGCGGCGGGGCCCCGCCAGGCGCCGGGGACGGGGGCCGGCACCGGCTCCTCGCGGACGTCACCGAAGCGGGCACAGACGAGGCGGCCTTCGAAATCGGCGGCGACGGCCCAGAAGCCGGTGGAGTCGAGTGCCGCCGGATCGCTGGTGACGTCACGCAGGTCGGAGGCGACGAGGCCGCCGAAGCGGGCCAAAGAGGGGAGGTCGGGCACGGCCCCGAGTCTATGGCGGGGACGGGGCCGCCACCTGCGGGCGCGAGGACGCCGGAGACAGCGCAGCACGCTGCACAAACGCGTTTTTGTGCTGGCCCAGGAATCCGCTAGAGTTCAACACGTCGCCGGGACACGCAAGTGAAACGGCCAGACAAGCGGACGTAGCTCAGCTGGTAGAGCACCACCTTGCCAAGGTGGATGTCGCGAGTTCGAATCTCGTCGTCCGCTCGATAGTGGGGGATCATCCCGATACCCTTGCTGCACACTCCTGGTGGAGTGGCCGAGAGGCGAGGCAACGGCCTGCAAAGCCGTCTACACGGGTTCAAATCCCGTCTCCACCTCCAAGCGCGATTAGCTCAGCGGGAGAGCGCTTCCCTGACACGGAAGAGGTCACTGGTTCAATCCCAGTATCGCGCACGCAGCACAACCGAAGATCCCGGTCCGCATGGACCGTCCCGCGCGATTAGCTCAGCGGGAGAGCGCTTCCCTGACACGGAAGAGGTCACTGGTTCAATCCCAGTATCGCGCACGCAGCACAACCGAAGATCCCGGTCCGCAAGGGCCGTCCCGCGCGATTAGCTCAGCGGGAGAGCGCTTCCCTGACACGGAAGAGGTCACTGGTTCAATCCCAGTATCGCGCACGCAGCACAACCGAAGATCCCGG
>NZ_JBSGZD010000281.1:0-10387 GCF_053610825.1 Streptomyces sp. NPDC054863
GCCCCCGTCGAAGCCGTCGGCGCCGGGCCACCTGGCCGCACCGTCCCCGTCCGAACTCTCGGTTTCCCGCGCCCGCTGACCCGCACCCTGCGCGGGCAATCGCAAACCTGGTTGAATCCAGGGAAGGGGTGCCCGCCAGCGGGCGCGGAAACCGGTCGCGGTACGGATGCTTCGTGCGGGTTTCCGCGCGGATTCGGTACGGGCCAAGGGCAGTTGCGGGGAGAGCATGGACGAGGGCAAGCCCGCCGGACCACGGGCGAAGTGGTGGAGCCGTCCTGCGACGGGGAGGCCGGGGGCCGCGACGGACCCGGCCCCGACCGAACCTGCGGACGAATCGGCACCGGGAGTGGCGCCGGGAGTGGCACTGGCACCGGGAGTGGCACCGGCCTTCGCACCGGACGACCGCGCCGACCCGGGAGCCTCCGTGGCCCAGGCCGGGGCGACGGCAGCGACAGCTCCGGCCGGCCCAGGGCGCCCGAAGCCCCTGCACGACCCCGACCCGTACGGCACTCCGCCCTACGGCGGGCCCGGGCCGTGGGCGCCCGCACCGCCGGTGCAGATGCCGACCCCGGCCCACGGCACCCAGGTACCACCCCACTTCGGCGCACCGCAGCAGTCGGCCCAGCCGCACCTTCAGCCGTCCCCGCCCCCGGTGCAGCCCCTGCCGCACCCTTCGCAGGGACAGCCGCCGCAGCCCCACCCTCAGCAGCCCCAGCCCCAGCCCCCGCAGGGGCAGCAGTACCCGCCCTCGCAGTGGCTGCAGTACGACCCCTGGAGCGCGGCCCCGCAGCAGCCGCTGGTGTACGCGGACGCGGCGCCGCAGAAGAAGCGGCGGCGCGGCGGTCTGTTCGTCGGTGCGCTGGTGATCGCGCTGCTGGCCGGAGGAGTCGGCGGCGGCGTCGGCGCGTACATCGAGCGGAACAACGGGATCACCGGTGGCGCCGTCCAGCTCCCGCAGGCAGGCAAGGCACCCCTGGACCGCGCCCCCGACACCGTCGCGGGCATCGCCGCCAGCGCCCTGCCCAGCGTCGTCACCTTCCACGTCAGCGGCGGCAGCGCCAAGGGCACCGGCACCGGGTTCATCCTCGACAACAAGGGCCACATCCTCACCAACAACCACGTGGTGGAACCGGCCGGCACCTCCGGCACCATCTCCCTCACCTTCAGCAGCGGCGAGACGGCCAGGGCCACGCTCGTCGGCAAGGACAGCGGGTACGACCTCGCCGTGGTGAAGGTCGTCGGCGTCTCCGGCATGAAGCCGCTGCCGCTCGGCAACTCCGACAACGTCCGGGTCGGCGACCCGGTGGTGGCGATCGGCGCCCCCTTCGACCTCCAGAACACCGTGACCGCCGGCATCATCAGCGCCAAGCAGCGGCCCATCACCGCGGGCGGCGAGAAGGGCGACGGCAGCGACATCAGTTACGTCGACGCGCTGCAGACCGACGCCCCGATCAACCCGGGCAACTCCGGCGGACCGCTGGTCGACCAGCGGGCCCACGTCATCGGCGTCAACAGCGCCATCCGCGGCCCCGACAGCGGCTCCGGGCTCGACGGCGGCCAGGGCGGCAGCATCGGCCTCGGCTTCGCGATCCCCATCAACCAGGCCAAGCGCGTCGCCGAGGAGCTGATCAACACCGGGAAGGCCACCCATCCCGTGATCGGCGTCTCGCTCGACATGAAGTTCACGGGCGACGGCGCGCAGGTCGGCACCAAGGGCACGGGCAACACCCCGTCGGTCACCCCCGGCGGCCCCGGCGCCAAGGCCGGCATCAAGCCGGGCGACGTGATCACCAGGATCGACGGCGAGCGGGTGCACAGCGGTGAGGAGCTGATCGTCAAGATCCGCTCGCGCCGCCCCGGCGAGCTGCTGGAACTGACCCTGCGGCGCGACGGCAAGGAGCAGAAGGTGACCCTCAGCCTCGGCACGGCGGGGGATTCCTGACCGGGCGCTACGGGTGGGAGCCACCCGGGCGACGGCGGAAGGTCGCACGGACGCCAGACGGGTGTCACCTGAAGGTACCGTCCGGACAGCTGGGGCGGGTACCGTGGAACGAGCCCGGATAATCCAAGGAGCTGCAAGGTGTTCACTGACATAGGCGGACTTGAGCTGCTGACGCTCGCGGTCCTCGCCGTGCTCATCTTCGGCCCGGACAAGCTGCCGAAGCTGATCCAGGACACCACGCGCTTCATCCGCAAGATCCGTGAGTTCTCGGACAGTGCGAAGAGCGACATCCGCAGTGAGCTGGGCCCGGAGTTCAAGGACTTCGAGTTCGAGGACCTCAACCCGAAGAACTTCGTCCGCAAGCAGCTGGCGGAGCACGGCGGGGACGACCTCGGGCTCAAGGAGATCCGCGAGAGCTTCGACCTGCGGGGCGAGCTCAACGAGGTCACGGACGTGGTGAACGGAAGGTCCAGGCCCGCGTCCCGTACGCCTTCGGACACTCCGGAGCCCACCGGCAGCGGCGCCCGCGCGAACCTCACCAAGGACGATGCGCCCGCCGCCGCACCGGCGAACCTCCGCAAGGAGGAACGACCGGCGTTCGACCCCGACGCGACCTGACCGCCCGCCGCCCCCGACCGGGGCGGCGGCGTCATGAGGTCTCCCTCGGTCGGGTGTTGGCTATCCTCCATCTGTCCGGCTTGCAGGACGCCCGAGGGGGGCGGGCCGCACCGGACGCTGACGATCGAGGAGGCGGCCGGGCAGATGGAGACGACGAGTCGGGTAGGGGCGCAGGGGAATTCCGGTGCGCCCGGTGGGTCCACCGCGGAAGGGGTGCCGGCAGCCCGGCGTACGGTCGACGGCTATCTGCGCGCCCCGTTCCCCTGGTACGGACTGGACGAGGCCTTCACCGGGCCGCGCTGGCTGATGCAGGTCGGCACGGCGGCCGACGGCACCGTGCAGCACGGCGCGATGGGCCACGGCGACGAGCCGACGATACGAGCCGGCGCGGGCGACGACGGCACGGACAAGGAGCGCTTCGCGGTCGTCGTGACCGTCGCCGCATCCCCGGTGCGCCGCAGCGGCGATGGCACGGGCACGCTGGAGGCGACCTCGGTGTCCTCCGCCGCCTGGCTGGCCGGTTCGGGGCTGCTGGCGCAGACCTGGCCCGCGCAGCTCGACCACTCGATGCGGGACAACTGGCTGGACCAGCAGACCGAGGTGTCCTTCGAGCTGGCCGACGACCTGGAGGGCGCCGACTGGTCGACGCTCTCGCTGCCGGTCGACGGGGTGCCGACGCCGTTCCACTACCGCGAGTCCGAGTACGGCTGGGTGCTCGCCGGGTCCACCACTGCGGGTGTGCACCTGGGGGCGTACGGGCGCGGCATGAGCGCGTACGGCCTGGGCTTCTCGGTGGTCAAGGACGTCACCACGTACGACGCGTAGGCACAAGCGAAGTAAGGGGCGGCCTCCAGGAGGCCGCCCCTTACTCGTACGCTCTCAGCGCCTCAGGATCTCAGCGCGTCGGAATCTCAGCGCGTCAGGCGCACTGCCTCAGAACTTGTTGCGCGGCGTGATCCCCAGCGACATCCCGGAGAGACCGCGCGCCCGTCCGCCCAGCTTCCCGGCGATCGCCCGCAGCGCGGACCCGGCGGGGGACTCGGGGTCGGTCAGCACGACGGGGCGGCCGTCGTCGCCGCCCTCCCGCAGCCGTACGTCGATCGGGATGGTGCCGAGCACCGGCACGGTCGCACCGGTGGTCTTCGTCAGCCCCTCGGCGACGCGCTCGCCGCCGCCCGAGCCGAAGACGTCGACGATCTCGTCGCAGTGCGGGCACGGCATGCCCGACATGTTCTCGACGACGCCGACGATCTTCTGGTGCGTCTGCACGGCGATGGATCCGGCCCGCTCGGCGACCTCGGCGGCGGCCTGCTGCGGGGTGGTGACGACCAGGATCTCCGCGTTCGGAACCAGCTGTGCGACCGAGATCGCGATGTCGCCCGTGCCCGGCGGCAGGTCGAGGAGGAGGACGTCCAGGTCGCCCCAGTACACGTCCGCGAGGAACTGCTGGAGCGCGCGGTGCAGCATCGGCCCGCGCCAGACGACAGGGGCGTTGCCCGGCGTGAACATCCCGATCGAGATGACCTTCACACCGTGCGCCGACGGCGGCATGATCATGTTCTCGACCTGGGTGGGCTTGCCCGCCACGCCCAGCATGCGGGGCACGCTGTGGCCGTAGATGTCCGCGTCGACGACGCCGACCTTCAGGCCGTCCGCCGCCATCGCCGCGGCCAGGTTGACCGTCACCGAGGACTTGCCGACGCCGCCCTTGCCGGAGGCCACCGCGTACACCCTGGTCAGCGACCCGGGCTGGGCGAAGGGGACCTCGCGCTCGGGGGTGCCGCCGCGCAGGGCGCCCGCGAGCTCCTTGCGCTGCTCGTCGCTCATCACGTCGAGCTCGACGGTGACGCTGGTGACGCCCTCGACGCGCTCGACGGCCTCGCGCACGTTGTTGGTGATCGTTTCCCGCATCGGGCAGCCGGAGACGGTCAGATAGACCGCGACGGCAACTGTGCCGTCCGCTCCGATCTCGACCGATTTGACCATGCCGAGCTCTGTGATCGGTCGGTGGATCTCGGGGTCGTTCACCGTCGCCAGTGCTTCGCGCACCGCGTCTTCCGTAACCATGCTCCGATAGTACGGCGGCACCGCGGTCCGCCGGGAAGCCCGGTCAACGGTCGGCTTCGTCACTCCCGTTCGGGGGCGCGGGCGGGAATACGGTCCGCCGGTCCTCCAACTCCTTGACCAGGTCCTGGAGTTCGGAGCGGATCCAGTCGCGGGTGGCGACCTCGCCGAGGCCCATCCTCAGCGCCGCGATCTCGCGTGTGAGGTATTCGGTGTCGGCGATGGAACGCTCGTTCTGCTTGCGGTCCTGCTCGTGGGTGACCCGGTCCCGGTCGTCCTGCCGGTTCTGCGCGAGCAGGATCAGCGGGGCGGCGTACGAGGCCTGGAGGGAGAGCGCCAGGGTCAGGAAGATGAAGGGGAATTCGTCGAAGCGCAGCGACTTGGGCGCGAAGATGTTCCACAGCACCCAGAGGATGATCACCGCGGTCATCCAGACGATGAACCGCCCCGTGCCCAGGAAGCGGGCGATTCTCTCCGAGACCCGCCCGAAGGCCTCCGGGTCCCACTCGGGAAGCAGACGCTGGCGTGGCGCCTTCGGTTGGTCCAGACGCACGCGTGAGGCGCGCGACACAGCGCTCGCGCCACTCGTGGACCGCGCGCGCTCCTTGCCCTCACCACCCCGCTCAGTGGCCACCGACGACACCCCCCGGATTGAATTCGGTCTCCCGCCAGTCGTCCGGCAGCAGGTGGTCCAGCACGTCGTCGACGGTCACGGCCCCGAGCAGGGACCCGCCCTCGTCCACCACGGGCGCCGCGACCATGTTGTACGCGGCGAGATAGCTGGTCACGGCGGGCAGCGAGGTGTCGGGCGACAGCGGCGGAAGGTCGGACTCCACGACCGAGCTGACCAGAGTTCCCGGCGGCTCCCGCAGCAGCCGCTGGAAGTGCACCGTGCCCAGGTACTTGCCCGTCGGCGTCTCGTCGGGCGGCCGGCACACGTACACCTGCGCCGCCAGCGCGGGGGAGAGGTCCTGCTGCCGCACGCGGGCGAGCGCGTCGGCGACCGTCGCGTCGGGCCGCAGCACGATCGGCTCCGTCGTCATCAGACCGCCCGCCGTCCGCTCCTCGTACGACAGGAGCCGCCGCACGTCGGCCGCGTCGTCCGGCCGCATCAGCGTCAGCAGCCGCTCCTTGTCCTCCTCCGGCAGCTCGGACAGCAGGTCGGCGGCGTCGTCGGGGTCCATCGCCTCCAGGACGTCGGCGGCCCGCTCCTCCTTGAGCTTGCCGAGGATCTCGATCGAGTCGTCCTCGGGGAGCTCTTCGAGTACGTCCGCGAGCCGGTCGTCGTCGAGGGCGGAGGCCACTTCGGCGCGGCGTTTGGGGGTCAGGTGGTGCAGGGCGTTGGCGAGGTCGGTGGGCCGCAGCCGCTCGTACGCGGCGATCAGGTTCTCCGCGCCCTGCCCGTGCTCCTCCAGGGAGAACCCGGTGACGGCCGACCACTCGACGGTCAGGGTCTCCCCCTTCCGGCGCAGCGCGCCGCCCTTCCCCTTCCGTACGAAGACCTTGTCGATCTCCCAGTCGCGGCGGGCCGGGAGCTGCGCGATGGCCACGTCGAGGACGGTGACCTCCTCGTCGCCGTCCACCAGCCGCACCCGCCGGTCGAGCAGCTCGCCGAGGACCAGCCGCTCGGTGGGGCGCTGTTCGAAGCGGCGCATGTTCACGACGCCCGTGGTGATGACCTGGCCGGACTCCACACCCGTCACCCGGGTCATCGGCAGGAAGATCCGCCGCCTGCTGACCACCTCGACGACCAGGCCCAGCAGCCGAGGGGGCCTGCCGCCGACCCGCATCATGGCGACCAGGTCGCGGACCCGCCCGACCTGGTCCCCGTTCGGGTCGAAGACGGGCACGCCCGCCAGGTGCGAGACGAAGACACGGGGCGCCCCTGCTGCCATCCCGACTGCCTCCTTCTCGTGGCGCGAGCCCGCGTCTGAAAACTTGTCTGCAAATAGGCCGGATACCGGCTTCAGGCTAGCCCGTGGAGATCAACGACGCTCCGCCGGTCCGGCCGTACGGCTCTCTGTCCGCCGTCGTGGACGACCCGGGTACGCTGCCCTCTGCCGACCGGACACCCCGGACCCCGCAGGAGAGGCAGTGCCGACAGTGACCGCATTCCCCCCGGCCGCCCGAGCACGCAGGGCCGTACTCGCCGGTGCGGTGTGCGCCGGTCTCGCGGCCGGTCCCACGGGGTGCGGCGAGGACCCGGACGAGGGGACGAACGGGGTCGGCAAGCTGTCCGCCGCCGAGATCGAGGGCAAGGCGCGCACGACCGCGAAGGCCGCCGCCGCGGTGCGCCTCACCGGTACGTTCGTCAGCAGGGGCGGCACGTACAAGCTGAACATGCGGCTCAAGAAGGACGGCGGCGCGGGCTCCGTGACCACCAAGGACTCCACCTTCGAGCTGCTGCGCATCGCGGACGAGCTCTTCATGAAGGCGGGCGCGGACTTCTGGCGGCACGACGCCACCAAGCCGGGCGCCGACTTCAAGCAGGAGGACGCGGACGCCGCCGACAAGCTGGAGGACAAGTACGTCAAGGTGCCCAAGGGCGACCCGGCGTACGACCAGTTCCGCGGCTTCACGGACAAGGACGTCCTCCTCGACGGTCTGCTCGGGCTCAACGGCACGCTCGGCAAGGGCGACCGCGAGAAGATCGCCGGCATGCGCACCATCAAGGTGGTCGGTGGTGAGGACGGGCAGGGCGGCGCCCTCGACGTCTCCCTGGAGAAGAAGCCCTACCCGCTGCGGCTGGCCCGCGCGGGCGGCGCGGGCGTCGTCCAACTGTCCGACTGGGAGAAGGACTTCACGCTGACCCCGCCGCCGAAGGACCTGACCGTGGACTACGGCCGGAAGCTGCCGAGGACGAGCGACTAGCCCGTCCCCTTGCTGCCCCGGCTTCAGCTCCGGCTCTTCGGTCTGCGCTTGCGCTTGAGGAGCAGTCTCGGGAGGGCCGCCGGGGCCGGCTGCCGGGTGGTCGCCCACGACGGCAGCGGTTGCGCGGCGAGGGAGTCCTCGGGGAGTGCGCCGATGCCGCCCTGCGGGGTCAGGCGCAGTACGCGGCACTCGCGGGCCCAGCGGTCGGTCATCTGCTCGGCGTCGGGCGCGTTCAGCCGCTTGCCCTTGAGCTCGGCGACGGCGGCGTCCCACTCCTCGGACCCGGCGGTCAGCTCCCGTACGACAGCCGTCCAGGCGACCAACCTGCCGCCCTTGTCCTTGCTGCGTACGGTGACCCGGGCGGCCGAACCGTCGGCGAGGCCGGGGAACGGCTGCTCGCCCGGGCCGTCGCCGACGAGGTGCGCGGCGCCGTCGAGCCAGACGTGCCAGAGGGCGCGGGCGGGGCCGGCGCCCTGCACCCAGATGAGGCCGGACTTCTTGGTGGCCTCCTCGACGAGGGCCTGGTCGAGGAGCGGGGTCTGCGACATGGGGCAAGGGTAGGCCCCGCGGGGGAGCCGGGCCCTACAGCCAGCCGTTCCGCTTCAGGAGCCGGTGGATCGTGAGACAGACCACCGCGATCCCGCCGAGCACGATCCCGTACCCGTACTTCCAGTGCAGCTCCGGCATGTAGTCGAAGTTCATGCCGTAGACGCCGCAGATCATCGTCGGTACGGCGACGATCGCCGCCCACGAGGTGATCTTGCGCATGTCCTCGTTCTGGGCGACCGTCGCCTGCGCCAGGTTCGCCTGGAGGATGGAGTTGAGGAGTTCGTCGAAGCCGACGACCTCCTCGTGGACGCGGGCCAGGTGGTCCGCGACGTCGCGGAAGTACTTCTGGATGTCGGGGTCGATCAGCCGCATCGGCCGCTCGCTGAGCTGCTGCATGGGGCGCAGAAGGGGCGCCACCGCGCGCTTGAACTCCAGCACCTCGCGCTTGAGCTGGTAGATCCGGCCCGCGTCGACACCCCGCGGGCTGCCCTTCGTGGGGGCCGAGAACACGTCGATCTCGACCTCGTCGATGTCGTCCTGGACGGCGGACGCGACCGCGATGTAACCGTCGACGACATGGTCCGCGATCGAGTGCAGCACGGCGGACGGGCCCTTGCCGAGGAGCTCCGGGTCGTCCTGGAGGCGGTGGCGCAGCGCCCGCAGCGAGCCCTGGCCGCCGTGCCGGACGGTGATCACGAAGTCCCGGCCGGTGAAGCACATGACCTCGCCGGTCTCCACGACCTCGCTGGTCGCGGTCAGTTCGGCGTGCTCCACGTAGTGGATCGTCTTGAAGACGGTGAAGAGGGTGTCGTCGTAGCGCTCCAGCTTCGGCCGCTGGTGGGCGTGGACCGCGTCCTCGACGGCGAGCGGGTGCAGCCCGAACTCGGCCGCGATACCGGCGAATTCGGCCTCGGTCGGCTCGTGCAGGCCGATCCACGCGAAGCCGCCGGACTCCCGTACGCGGACCATCGCCTCGTGCGGGGTGGCGCACTCCTTCATGCGGCGGCCGTCGCGGTAGACCGCGCAGTCGACGACCGCGCTGGAGGCGGAGTGGTCGCGGGTGGCGTCGTAGTTGGTGTAGACGGTGGGACTGTTCTTGCCGCGCAGGGACGGGCGTACGACTGCGCGCAGGTCACGAATCATCGACATGGCGGGCTCCTTCACGGAGAAGCCGTCGGCGGGGCGCGTGGCACTGCCCGGAATGGAGACGTGCGGCGCCACGGCGTTGTGGCTCAGGCGTGCACGTCGGCAAAGCGGGCGGCACCGCGAGGACGCGGTGACGGCATTCGCTCAGACACGGATCAGGCAAATCAGGTAAGGGTGAAGTGCTCTTCCGTCGTGCCCATCGTGCGAAATGCCCTGGGAGCCGAGGTGTTTCGGTGCCCGGAGGGCTGGGTACGAAGCCTCAGACCGCGTGGGGCAGAGGTGGTACGGAAGAGCGGTTGGTACTAACGGGTCGACTTCGATCCACCGCAGCCCCACCTCCTCCGGCCGGTCCCCCGTGGGGGACGACGTGTCATCGGGACTCGAGTGCAACGCTGAAGCGTTACTTCGGATCGCCCCGACCAGCGGCCCAGGCTACCAGCCACCCCCGGTGTCAAGCCCCGCCCAGGCGCGTCTTTGCCCGTTTCATACGCGGCCTATGCTCGCGGACCATGGGAGATGTACTTGCGCTGGTAGAAGCCCGACTGCGGACCGCTCTGGGCGAACCGGACGCGCGCGCCGCCGTCACGTTCCTCGGTACGGACCGGATCGAAATCCTGCGGTTCATGGACGGAGACATCGTCCGCTACGCCACTCTCGGCATGTCTGCGGCCCCGATGGCCGACCCCACCGCGGCCCTCGCCGACCCGGTCGCGGGCCCGCGCGCCGAACTGGTCCTCTCCGTACGGGCCGGCCTCGCGGACACCGACAAGGTCCTCCGCCCGCTCGCGGTGCTGGCCGCGTCCCCGCAGGTGGAGGGGCTGGTCGTGGCGCCGGGCGCGTCGCTGGAGGTGGGCGAGCCACTGTGGCCCGGCGCGTCCTTCCGCTCCGTACTGGTGGCGGAGGCAGGGGGGCTCGTCGAGGACCTGGAGCTGGATCCCCCGATGGACCCGGTCCGCTTCCTGCCGCTGCTCCCGATGACCGCGAACGAGGCCGCGTGGAAGCGGGTGAAGGGCGCCCAGGAGCTCCAGGAACGCTGGCTGGCGCACGGGACGGACCTGCGCGACCCGCTGCGCGCGGGCGTACCGCTGGACTGAACCCGGGCCGGCCCGGAGCGGTGGCTCCCGGGCGGGGAACGGCCTGGCATTAGACCCGGGGGCCCGGCCCCGCCCGCGCGGCGCGGAGTCCGTGGGTGTGGCC
>NZ_JBSGZD010000282.1:0-10332 GCF_053610825.1 Streptomyces sp. NPDC054863
GCAGTCCGTACGTACGGCTGCGGAGCGCTCCCGCCCGCGGTGCGCACGACCTTCTCGTCCGCGGGCCTGCCCGGGACGCGGAAGCCGTGCCCGGCCAGGACGCGGCGGCCCTCGCTCTGGCCCAGGAACGCCTGGAAGCGCATCGCGGCCCGGCTCTGGTCGGTGGTCATCCCCGGTTCGTCGAGGAGCGTGTACGGATAGTCGAGCAGCGCGGTGCCGTCCTTCGGGTAGAACAGCTGGAGTTTCGGCGTGCGTCCCGCGGCGTTGTGCGCGAACGCGGCCTGTTCGGAGAGGAAGAGGGCCTGGTTGCGCCGTGGATCGGCGCGTTCCGAGGGGGAGTCGTCGCGCGCGAGGGTGTTCAGCAGTCGGCCCTCGCTGTCCGACATGCGTTTCGACAGCATCTTGGCGACGGCAGCGGACTTGGTCCCCTCCGGGTCCGAGGCGCTCGCGGACTGGCCGACGCTGGTGAGGGCGATCAGGCCGGTGGCGTTGCGGGCGGGGTCCGCCGTGCCCAGGCGAGGGGCGTTGCCCGACGTGGTGGCGGCCGTCAGTTCGGCCCAGGTGTACGTCTTGGCGGGCCAGCCGAGGGTCTTGCCCGCGGCCGGGACCGTGGCCACGCCCAGGGGTGAGGAGGCCACGTTGCCGGCCGCGGTGAGCGGTGCGGTCCCCGAACTCCGCACGCGCTGGGGCCACATGTCGGCGTCGGGTATCCACACCTGGTAGCCCTCGGTCCCCCTGCCGGTGGCGAACGCGTCGGCGGCCCCGGCGGAGTCGCGGGCGGTGACCCGGACGTCGAGACAGTTGCCGTCGGACTTGGCCCGGGTACGGCGCACCTCGTCGGCGGCGGCGCGAAGGGCGGGGGCGATGTCGGGAGATGCCACGACGCCCAGGCGCACCGTACCGTCGCCACAAGAATCGGAGCCGAGCATTCCGCTGCGTACGGCATATGTGGTGCCCGCCGCCACGGCCAGGACCAGAGAGGTGGCGATGAGGACGGTACGGGTACGCACGCGTGGCCGGGCGGACCTGCTGCCGTCCGGTCCGTGCTCGTCGGGCAAGCTGTGACGTCCCATGCGGTGGTGCCCCTCCTTGAGCCTTGCGGCAGTGAGCCGTGGAGTCGTTCGGCAAGGAATGGAGGGGGGTACGGCCGGTGGATCGGCGCTCGACCCCCCGGCCTGTCGCGCGCGGTCTTCGTACCTGCATTCGAGACCCTAGTGGTGCGGGGATCAGGATGAGGCGGGAATGCGCGGGATGACACAAGTGGAGGTAGGAGTGCAAGGGGATACGGGGCAGATGGCCGATTTGCCACCCGAGAAGCCGGCTCCGGGACGTGAACAGCCGCTGACGAGGCGAGTGTTGGGGACCGAGCTGCTGCTCGTGCTGGCCCTGTCGTTGGGGGCCAGTGGGCTGTCCGCGCTGATCAGGTTTGTCGGGGCGGTGACGAAACCAGGTGGGCTGAAGGACCAGGCGGCGAATCTCAACAGTTCCGCTGCTCCGGGACGTCCGTGGCTGGATCTCGTCTGGCAACTGTTCAGCATCTCGACTGCGCTGGTGCCGGTGGCGCTTGTCGCGCACCTGCTGCTGCGGGAGGGCAGCGGGCTGCGTGCGCTCGGCTTCGACCGGCTGCGGCCGTGGTCGGACCTGGGGCGCGGGACGCTGGTCGCGGCCGGGATCGGGAGCGCGGGGCTGGCCTTCTACCTGGTGGCGAACGCGACGGGGTTCAACCTGACGGTGGTGCCGGAGTCGCTGCCCGAGGTGTGGTGGAAGTACCCCGTGCTGATCCTGTCGGCGATCCAGAACTCGGTGCTGGAGGAGGTGGTCGTCGTCGGGTATCTGCTGCGCAGGCTGGGGCAGTTGGGGTGGACGCCGATGGCTGCGCTGGTCGCGAGTTCGGTACTGCGGGGGTCGTACCACCTGTACCAGGGGGTGGGCGGCTTCATCGGGAACATGGTGATGGGCGTGGTGTTCGTACTGCTCTACCGGAAGTGGGGGCGGGTGGGGCCGCTGGTGGCGGCCCACGCGCTGCTCGACATCGGGGCCTTCGTGGGGTACGCGGTGCTGGCGGGGAAGGTGGACTGGCTGCCCACGCTCTAGAGGGGCGGGGCGATGGAGGGCCCGGGCTCTTGGGGGCTAGGGAGAGCTGAGGAGTTCGCCGTCGAGGACGGTGACGGCGTGGCCGGTGAGGTGGGTGCGACCGCCGTGCAGGGTGGTACGGACGAGGCCGGTGCGGGGGCCGCCCTGGAGGCCGGTCAGTTCGGTGCGTCCCAGGCGGGCGGACCAGAACGGGGCGAGGGTGGTGCGGGCGCTGCCGGTCACCGGGTCCTCGTCGATGCCCAGGGCCGGGAAGAAGCAGCGGGAGGCGAAGTCGTAGCCCCGGGAGGGGGATTCGGCGGGTGCTGTCGCGATGACGCCGCGCCGGGAGAGGGCGGCCAGGGCCTTCATGTCGGGGGCGAGGGCGCGGACTTCCCTCTCGCTTCGGCACTCGACGAGGTAGTCGCCGACCTGGTCACCGGTGTAGAGGACGGTCAGGGGCTCGGTGCCGAGGGCTTCGGCGAGGCCCTGGGGTGCCTCGGTGGGGATCAGCGGGGCGGTGGGGAAGTCGAGGGTGAGGGTGCCGTCGGGGTGGGCGGTGGAGGTGAGGGCGCCGCTTCGGGTGGTGAAGTGGACCGTTCCGGTGGCGGTGCCCGTGGTGTGGAGGACGTGGGCCGTGGCCAGGGTGGCGTGGCCGCACATGTCGACCTCGGTGGTGGGGGTGAACCAGCGGAGGGCCCAGTCGGCGGGGCCGGTGGGGTGGCCTGTGGCTGTGGCTGTGGCTGTGGCTGTGGCTGTGGCTGTGGCTGTGGCTGTGTCTGCGTCTGCGCCTGTGTTCCTGTTCCTGCCCCGGTCACCGTCGGTGTCCGTGGGCCGGATGGGGTGGGCGAAGGCTGTTTCGGAGAGGTTGAGCTCGCTGGCTACGTGCTGGAGCCATTCGTCTTTGGGGAAGGACGTGGCGTCCTCCAGTAGGAGGACTGCGGCGGGGTTGCCCTGGAAGGGAGTTGAGGTGAAGGCGTCGACCGTTCGGATGCGCATGGGGGGAGCGTAGGAGCGGGCGGTGGGTGGAGGGTACGGCCAATTCAGGGTGGGTGGACCGGGGCCGGGGACCGGGGGCGGAGAGGGGGGAGCTGTGTCGGGTGGGGGGAGTTGCCTGCTGGCTGCTCGGCCTGCTCGGAGGGTGGAGGTGTGGGTTTCTGGTAGGCGGTGGCATGGGAAGTCGGCGCGTGTGCCGTGGGTGGGGGTGGGGAGGAGCGGCGCCGGCCTGGGGATGGTGGTGGACATTTGTCGGGGTAGGGCTCAATGGGTGGTTGTGGGAGGGGTGTTGGGGTTTGGGGGGTTAGGGTGCTTCGGTTCGTTGTTGGGGCTGAGGAGGCGTTGTGGCCGTATTTATGTTGCAGTTGGCCGAAGGTGTCGATGATGTGGTGGAGGCTCAGGCGGCTGGGCGGACCAAGTCGGGGGAGATCGTGCTGGAGTCCGTCGACGAGCGGGGGAATCCCGTGCGGATCAGGACCTATCGGCCCGACACGGTGACCGCCGTCTTCCGGCGCGGGCCGGGGGACTCCGGGAGTTACGGGTGGATTCCGCAGCCGGCGAGCGGTACCTGGTGGTGCTACTGAGGGAGTTGCTGCTTCATGGGTGCGGGTGCGGGTGCGGGTGCGGGTGCGGGTGCGGGTGCGAGTGCGGGTGCGAGTGCGAGTGCGAGTGCGAGTGCGTGAGCTGCGCTCCGCCGCAGCGCTGTGATTCTTGTGAACGCCGGTGCCAGGTGATGGGGCTGTGCTGGATGCCTGTGCTGTGCCGTGTCGTGCTGGGGACCAGGGCGGACGGTCGGCTGTGCTGGGCGGCTGGACGGGGGCAGGTCGGAGGAGTGGGCCGGGTTGGGCGTATGCCTCGGCTGTCTGAGGGTGTCGGGTGACCGGGGCGGACGTTCCGGCTGTGCCGGATGCCCAGGTAGGGGATGACGTCGGGCTTGGTGGCCAGGGTGTGTGTCGGGCGGGCTTGAGGGGGCGGGCCGGGAGTTCCTTCTGGTGAGGTGGCGTGCTGCTGCCGTCTCTGTGCCGCAGTCAGCGTGCCGGTCGGGGGCGGGGGAGCGCTTGTAGGAATCCGTTGGGTCTGTGCTCGGTGCTCGGTGCTCGGTGCTCGGCCGGCGGTGCTCGGCGGGCGGTGGACGGCGCCGTTCCGGGGGGCAGGGCGGGCGCCGGTGACAGTGGTGTGGGGCTGGGTTCCGGGTCCGTTGCGGGGCAGCGTGGTCGTCACCCTGGGTGGAGCGGTGCGCAGGCGGGCCGGCGCGGCTTTCGTGCGGGTCGACGGGCACCCGGGAGCTCAGGAGGCCGGGCGGGTGCGTGCGGGGGCATGGTGTCCATGGCTCCGTGGTGGTGGCAATTAGAGTGGTGCTCTTTGTTCCGCTCATCACCACGTTCATCACCACGGTATTTCTCGCCACGGTATTTCTACGGAAACGGCCCCATGCCCTCCCTGCACATCCCCCGCTTGTCCCGGCCCGACTGGTTGGCCTCGCCGAAAGTGTTTCGGACCGAGGTGTTGGGCGGGCTGGTGGTCGGGCTCGCGTTGATTCCCGAGGCGATTTCGTTCTCG
This sequence comes from Streptomyces sp. NPDC054863, assembly GCF_053610825.1. Lineage (NCBI taxonomy): Bacteria > Bacillati > Actinomycetota > Actinomycetes > Kitasatosporales > Streptomycetaceae > Streptomyces > Streptomyces sp. NPDC054863. Next base: position 4,627 of record NZ_JBSGZD010000282.1, read on the forward strand.
GTGATCGCGGGGGTCTCACCGAGCGTGGGGCTCTTCTCCGCCGTCACGATGGCCGTGGTGATCTCGTTCGTCGGCGGGCGCAAGGCGATGATCTCGGCGGCTACGGGGGCCGTCGCGCTCGTCGTGGCGCCGCTCAACAAGGAGCACGGGCTCGGGTATCTGGTCGCCGCCGTGATCCTGGGCGGACTGATGCAGGTGGCGCTGGGGGCGCTCGGGGTGGCCCGGCTGATGCGGTTCGTACCGCGCAGCGTCATGGTGGGGTTCGTCAACGCGCTGGCGATCCTCGTGTTCATGGGGCAGTTCCCCGAGCTGACCGGGGTGCCGTGGGCGGTGTATCCGCTGGTCGTGGGCGGCTTGGTGCTGACCGTGCTGGTCCCCCGGATCACCACCGTGGTGCCCGCGCCGCTGGTCTCCATCGTCGTACTGACGCTGATCACGGTCGGGGCGGGCATCGCCGTACCGACGGTGGGGGACCGGGGCGAACTGCCGTCGTCGCTGCCGGTGCCGGGACTGCCGGACGTGCCGTTCACCATGGACACGCTGACCACCATCGCGCCGTACGCCTTCGCGCTCGCGCTCGTCGGGCTGCTGGAGTCGCTGATGACGGCGAAGCTCGTGGACGACATCACGGACACGCACTCCAACAAGACCCGCGAGTCCGTGGGGCAGGGCGTCGCCAACATCGTCACCGGGCTGCTGGGCGGCATGGGCGGCTGCGCCATGATCGGTCAGACGATGATCAATGTGAAGGTGTCCGGGGCCAGGACCCGGCTGTCGACCTTCCTGGCGGGTGCGTTCCTGCTGGTGCTCTGTCTGCTGCTGGGGCCGGTCGTCTCCGAGATCCCGATGGCGGCACTGGTGGCGATCATGGTGCTGGTGTCGGCCGCGACCTTCGACTGGCACTCCGTACTGCCGAAGACGCTGCGGCGGCTGCCGGCCGGCGAGACGCTCGTCATGGTCATCACCGTGGTGTGCGTGGTCGCCACCCACAACCTGGCCGTCGGCGTGGTCGTCGGCTCGATCAGCGCGATGGTGATCTTCGCGAAGCGGGTGGCGCACCTGGCGGATGTGGTGCGGGAGGTGGACGGCGGCAGGGTGGTCTACACCGTCACCGGAGAGCTGTTCTTCGCCTCGTCGAACGACCTCGTCTTCCGGTTCCGCTACAGGGACGACCCGGACGACGTGGTCGTCGATCTGTCCCGGGCACACATCTGGGACGCCTCGTCGGTGGCGGCGCTCGACGCGGTCGAGACGAAGTACGCCCGGTACGGGAAGACCGTCACCATCACCGGGCTCAATGAGGCGAGCGCGGCGATGCACGGGAAACTGGCGGGACGGTTGGGGTGATTGGGAGGGTCAGGGCGGTCAGGGCGGTCAGGGCGGTTAGGGCGGTTGGGGTGGCCGGGGTGGCCAGGGTGAGGGGGATGGTCAGGAAACCAGGTCCGACAGTTTGCGGAGCGACTCGTTCAGGGCCGTCGTCGCCGACTCCCTGAGCCTGCCCGCCATCAGCGACACGGCGGCGCCGGTGAATTCGCCGTCGATACGGGCCAGGGTGGAGCTCGCGTCGGCAGGCGTCAGGGAGTACCGCATCGCCAGGGTCACGCCCATCGGGCCCTTGCCGCGGACGGCGAGCAGCCGGTCCTCCGTCAGTTCCTCGACCGTCCAGTTCACCTCTGCCGGGAAGCCCATCAGCTTCATGTTCTCCTCGTACGTCGCTCCGACCGCGAGGGTGTCGGGTCCGCCGTGCGGGAAGCTGGTGTGGGTCGCGTTCCACTGGTCGTACGACGTGAAGTCCGTCAGCCGGGACCAGAGCTTGTCCGCCGGTGCTTCGATGCGTGCCTCTGCGCTGACCTCGGCCATGTGAGCGTCCCTTCCGCGCGGGTACCTGCTGGGTGTCGCGGAACGTAGCCGTCGGGCCGTGAACATTCAATGCTGATGAACCGTCAGCTTGGTGTGCGTCTCAGGGAAGATTCATGCGATCTCCTTCGCAAGGAGGAGAAGGCGGGCGGCGTCCCCAACTTCTGTGGGATGCGGGAATGCTCCCCCGCGCGGATGACCGGACGGGCCCCGGACTGATGGGGTGAAGGCGTGCACAGTTCCGCCCGACGGATCTCCGGCAACGGGGAGGCCGTCCCTCCCCGCCCCGGCATCGAGGCCGGACTCACCGTCGAAATGGCCACGGTGGTCGCCGGTGCGCGCCGTCGGGCCCAGCGTGACGGTGACCGGCAGATCGACACCGCCCACCTGCTGCACTCCCTGCTGGAGACCGACCCCGGGGTGCGGGAAGCCTTCGAGGGCGGGCCGCAGGTCGCGCGGGTGCTCGGCTATCTCGTGCAGCGCAGCATCGGGTACGGGCTGCGCTGGCAGGCCCGTGTGGAGGGCGCGGCAGGGGTGACACCGGTGGCGGGCTGGTCGCCCGCCGCCGTGGCCGCCATGGAGAAGGCGCTCGCGCGGGCGGCGGAACGCGGGGATCCGCAGGCCGGTGGTACCGGTCTGGCCGGTGGCACCGATCTGCTGGCCGCGCTCGCCGGTGACCCGGACTGCCGGGCGGTGGAGGTGCTGCGCAGCGCGGGGATCGAACCGGAAGTGTTGACGGGGCGCTTGTGGGCAGCCGTCGCTGTTCCGGAAGGGTGAGGAGCCGGCGCGGGAAGAGGGACGGGGAGGTTTTCTGTCGGTATGCCCGGGGTCCGTCTCGACAGGTGTCACGCCGGTGAGGGTCCTGACCGCAGCTGACATGATGTGCCGATGCACGCTCAGGGGAGAAGCGTCGGCCTGGGCCTTGCCCTGGTCTCGGCGCTCGCATTCGGTGGATCAGGTGTCGCGGCCAAGCCGCTGATCGAGGCGGGGCTCGACCCTCTGCACGTGGTGTGGCTGCGGGTGACGGGGGCGGCGCTGGTGATGCTGCCGGTCGCCTGGCGCCACCGTGCGCTGCTGCGCCGCAGGCCCGCGCTGCTCGCGGGCTTCGGACTGCTCGCCGTCGCCGGAGTACAGGCCTTCTACTTCGCCTCGCTGTCCCGGATCCCGGTAGGCGTCGCCCTGCTCGTCGAGTATCTGGCGCCCGCTCTGGTCCTCGGCTGGGTGCGGTTCGTGCAACGCCGGCCGGTGACCAGGGCAGCCGCCGTCGGCGTGGTGCTCGCGGTGGGCGGCCTCGCGTGCGTGGTCGAGGTGTGGGCGGGGCTCAGCTTCGACGCGCTGGGACTGCTGCTGGCGCTGGGCGCCGCCTGCTGTCAGGTGGGCTACTTCGTGCTGTCCGACCAGGGCGGCGACGGGGCGGACGCGGCCGATCCGCTGGGCGTCATCGCGTACGGACTGCTGATCGGCACCGTCGTCCTCACGGTGGTCGCGCAGCCCTGGGACATGAAGTGGGAACTCCTCGGCGGCACTGTCGACATGGGTGGCGGCCAGGTGCAGGCGTGGCTGCTGCTCGGCTGGATCGTCCTGATCGCGACCGTGCTGGCGTACGTCACCGGGGTGGTCTCCGTACGGAAGCTGTCGCCGCAGGTGGCGGGCGTGGTGGCGTGTCTGGAGGCGGTCATCGCGACCGTGGCGGCGTGGGTGCTGCTGCGCGAGCACCTGTCGCTGCCGCAGATCGTGGGCGGCGCCGTGGTGCTGGCCGGCGCGTTCATCGCGCAGTCGTCGACGCCGAAGGCGGCGGGCGAGGGGCCGGTGGCGGGCGGTTCGGGCGATGCGGGGGCTTCAGGCGGCGCGGGCGGTTCCGGCGGCGCGGGGGCTTCAGGCGCGAGCGGAGTCCAGGATGCGGAAGGGTCGTTGTCGGCCGGCCGGGCCACGCCGTAGGGTGACGATCATGCCGATCACACTCGTACTTCCCCCTCCCGCCGCTTCCTAGCGCGCGGGTGCCCACCGGAGCTGCTTGTCGGCGGCCCGGTCGAGGCCTCACCGAGGACGAAGACGGCCCGGGCAGTCCCCGGGCGGTTCGTCGCTGCCCGCGTGCGGAGCCGAGCGACCCATTCCGTCTTCGCTTTCCGTGGGGAAGTCACGTGTCCAGTCCTGTCGTTGTACGTTCCACCGGCCTGCCCGTAGGGCGCGGCCTGCTGTATCTGATCGTCGCCGGAGTCGCCTGGGGGACCGCCGGGGCGGCGGCCTCGCTGGTGTACGGGGTCAGCGACCTCGGACCGCTCGCCCTGTCGTTCTGGCGGTGCGCGGGCGGGCTCCTGCTGCTGCTCGCCGCCCGCGCCTGCATGCGTACGGGCCGTTCCCGTTAGGGTGTGGGGTGCGGATCGCGCGGCAGCCGGGTGGCCCGGGTGCTGTCCACCGGGCTCGCGTTCACCGTTTTCCAGAGCGCGTACTTCGCGGCCGTCGAGTCGACCGGGCTCACGGTCGCGACCGTGATCACGCTCGGGGCGGGGCCGGTGTTCATCGCGCTGGGCGCGCGGGTGCTGCTCGGTGAGCGGCTCGGGATCGGCGGGATCGGCGCCGTCGTCGGGGCGCTGGCCGGGCTCGGGGTGCTGACGCTCGGCGGCGACGGGGCCTCGGTGCGTTCCGGCGGTGTGCTGATGGCGCTGCTGTCGGCCGCCGCGTACGCGGTGATGACGCTGCTGACGCGGTGGCTGGGCCGGGACGGCGGCGGGGGCAACCCGGTCGTGACGAGTGCCTGGTCCTTCGCCGTCGGATCGGTGTGCCTGCTGCCGCTCGCACTGGCGGAGGGACTCCTGCCGCACACCGTCGAACTCACCAGGGTGGTATGGCTGTTGGTGTACGTGGCGGCCGTCCCGACGGCGCTCGCGTACGCGCTCTACTTCGCCGGAGCCGCCGTCGTGCGGTCCGCGACCGTGTCCGTGATCATGCTGCTCGAACCGGTCAGTGCCGCAGTCATCGCCGTCGTACTGCTCGACGAGCGGCTGACGGCGGCCACCGTGGCGGGGACCCTGCTGCTGCTCGCCGCGGTGGTGGGGCTGGCGTACGGGGAGGCGCGGGAGGCCGCCCGGGTGCGCCGGGCGGCCGTCCTCGTCTGATCCACGCCTGGGTTCAGGTGCTGTACGAGGTCCGGCGGCGGGCGTGGTGTGCGGCTGCCGCCGGGTCGTGCGGGCCGCCTCGGGCGGCGAGCCCGGCGGCGGTGCGGTCCATGACCTCGGCCGGTTTGTGGCTCGCGTACTTGAACTTCGCCCGTACGTCGGTGACGTGAAGCCGCAGTCCGCGAATGCCCGACAGCATCCGGCCGAACGGAGCCTCGCCCGGCACGGCGGGTGCGGTGGTGCCCTCGGGCTGGAAGTGGGCCACCTGCCGGTTGAGGAGCTCCGCCTTGGCGGCGGGATCGTCCACCAGGTGTGCGGTGCAGTGCAGTTGGACCGCCGTGTAGAAGCTGGTGGGGGTGCCGTGTTCGGGCGGGGCGCCCTCGGGGGCCTGCCAGGGGCCGGGGACGAAGGCGTAGTCGTCGACGACGCTCAGCAGGACCTGCGGGTTCGCCCGGAGAGCCGCCCAGATCGGGTTCGGGCGGGCGAGGTGGGTGACCACCTCGCCGTACGGGCCGGTCCGCGGATCGTACGAGAAGTGGGCGGGCTGCACGAACGGCGGCTCGCCGCCCACGCCGTTGACCGCGAGCTGCCCGAAGTCGTGCGAGGCGAGCCAGAGCCGCCATTCGGAGTCGTCGGCTGGCGCGTCCCAGGGATGGATCAGCACCTGCGTGGGGGCCTGCGGGTTGATGTCGCGGAAGGCGACGGTGGTGTCCGTCTCCCGGACGATGGTCGC
>NZ_JBSGZD010000283.1:0-10332 GCF_053610825.1 Streptomyces sp. NPDC054863
AGTTTCTCTACGTACCGACAAGGATTTCTCTGCGTACCGAAAAGGATTTCCCTGCGTGCCCACAGGAGAAGGGGAGGGATCAGCGAATTCCCGCGCGGCGCAGGCGTTGCCCGAGCTCCGCCGTGGCCTCGGCGAGCAGTTCGCCGACGCGCTTGACGTCGTCGTCGGTGACCTGGTCGACGGGCATGGAGCAGCTCATCGCGTCGGTGGCGGGGATCCGGTACGGGATCACCGCGGCGACGCACCGCACCCCGAGGCCGCCTTCCTCGATCTCGGCGCCGTAGCCGCGTTCCCGGGTCAGGGCGCATTCGGCATGGAGGGCTTCCACCGAGGTGATCGTGTTCGGGGTCAGCGCGGTCAGCGGGTCGCGCAGTACGGCTTCGATCTCGTCGTGCGTCAGCTCGGCGAGCAGCGCCTTCCCGAGGGCTGTGGCGTGTGCGGGCAGGGTCCGGCCGACGCGTGACACCAGATGGGTGGACCTGACCGACTCCCGGGTCTCCAGGTACACCACCTCCGCGCCGTTGCGGCGGGCGTAGTGCGCGGTGAATCCGGTCTTCTCGCGGACGAGTTCGAGCGCTTCCGTCGCGTAGGGGACCACAGGGTCACGGTCGAGATAGGCCGTGCCGCAGATCAGCGCCCGGACCCCGAGGCGATATCGCCCGGAGTGGGAATCCGCCTCCAGCCACCCGGCGTCGAGCAGCGTGCGGAGCAGTCCGTGCAGGCTCGACCTGGGGAAACCCGTACTCGCCTGCAGATCGGACAGCGACAGCCAGACGCCGTTGGCCGCGAAGGTCTCCAACAGATCGATGGCGCGCCGCGCCGATTTGACCCCCGCCGGTTCAACGACCCCCGCCGGCTCGACGGCGTTCTCGCCTGCCGGGGTTCCCACCTTCTGCGGCACGAGGCGCTCCTTCATCCAGCCGTTGACACGTACGTCACACCATATTAACGTCCCGGGACAGCATTCCCAGTCATGAACGGCTATCAGAATAAAAGACGCCGTTCATGTACGTGAACCGCGAGAGGGGTCAGTGGTGCATCTCCTCGACTGGACAATGGTGTGCGGATACTTCGTGCTGATGGTGGTGATCGGCTGGTGGTCCCACAAGAAGGTCTCCAACGTCAGCGACTTCTTCACCGCCGGCGGCAAGATGCCCTGGTGGCTGGCCGGAATCTCCCATCACATGTCCGGTTACAGCGCGGTTCTCTTCGTGGCGTACGCCGGCGTGGCGTACACGAGCGGGATCACGGTCTACTTCTGGGGCTTCGCCAGTATCGGCATCGGTGTCGGCATCGGCAGCTGGCTCTTCGCCGCCAGGTGGAACCGGCTGCGCTCGAAGGTCGGCGTCGCCTCACCGCTCGAATACCTGGCCAAGCGGTACGACGTGCCGACGCAGCAGGCCCTCGCGTGGAGCGGCAGCCTGCTGAAGATCTTCGACATCGCGGCCAAGTGGTACGCGGTGGCGACCCTGCTCAACGCCTTCGCCGGGGTCCCGTACGTCTGGGGCATCGTCCTCACCGGCTCGGTCACCCTCATCTACTGCACCGCCGGAGGTCTCTGGGCCGACGCGCTCACCGACTTCGGCCAGTTCGTCATCCAGGCCGTCGCCGCACTCGTGATGATCTGGGTCATCCTCGGCAAGCTCGGCGGTGTGTCCGGTCTCTGGACGATGTGGGCGAAGCTTCCCGAAGGCCACCTCGACCCGGCGACCGCCAAGTACACGACCGTCTTCCTCCTGGTCTACGTACTGGTGAAGACGCTTGAGTACAACGGCGGCATGTGGAACCTGGCGCAGCGCTACATGGCCGCGCCGAACACCCGCGAAGCACGTCGCGGTGCCCGGCTCTCGTCGGCCCTCTACCTTCTGTGGCCGCCGGTCCTGATGTTCCCGATGTTCGCGGCCCCGCTGCTCGTCCCGGGTCTGGAGGACCCCAACACCTCGTACGCCGTGATGACGATGACGTTCCTGCCGCCCGGCCTGATCGGCCTGGTGCTGGCCGGTATCTTCTCGCACACGATGGCGATGGTCTCCTCCGACGCCAACGCGATCTCGTCGGTGATCACCCGGGACATGCTGCCGGTGCTCTGGCGCCGGGCGCGGAGCTTCACCGAGGCGGAAGGCCTGCGGGTGGCCCGGACGTCCACCATCCTGTTCGTCGTCCTGACGATGATCGTCGCCACCCAGGCCCAGAACCTCGGTGGTGTGCTCCAGATCGTCGTGTCGTGGGTCGCGGCCCTGATGGGTCCGATATCGGTGCCCTTGCTGCTGGGCATGCTCCCCGCGTTCCGCAACTGCGGGCCGCGGGCCGCGCTGGTCTCCTGGGCGGGCGGGCTGATCGCCTACGCGCTCTGTTACTACGTGTTCGCCGCCAACGCCACGGTCACCGTCGCCACGCCGGTACTGGTTTCGCTGGCCCTCTTCGGCGGACTCGGTCTGCTCGCCCCCGAACGCAGGGAGTCGACCGACGAGATGATCGAACTCGTCGGCGGGGAGGACGACGACATCGAGGTCCGCGGCAATCCACCGGCCTCGTCCACGGTACGTGCGTGAGCGGAGCCACCGGTCGCCCCGGCGACCCCGCATGAGCGGAGGAACTCCCCGCTCATGACCCTTCAAGAACGAAAGAGCGACAAGTTGATGGCACAGCCCCACGTCGAGCTCGACGGCCTGCTCGCGTTTCCCCTCACCCCCTTCACCCACGACCTCGACCTGGACCTGGACGCGTTCTCCGAAACGGTCGAGCGGCACGTGGCAGCCGGCGCCGGAGCACTGTTCGTCGCCTGCGGGACAGGCGAGTTCAGCGCACTGACGCCCGACGAGCAGGCCGTGCTCCTGCGCAGGGCCCGCGAAGTGGTGGCCGGCCGGGTGCCGGTCTGGACGGGAGCCGGAGGCGGCGCGGCGACGGCACGGGCCGGGGTCGCGGCGGCACAGGAAGGGAACGCCGACGGCGTTCTCCTGCTGCCTCCGTACCTCGTGTCCGGGCCGCCGTCCGGCCTCGTCGACCACGTGCGGTACGCGGTGAACGACACCACCGTCCCGGTCGTCGTCTACCACCGCTCCAACGGCGCGTTCACCCCGGGTTCCGCGGTGACGCTGCTCGACATCCCGTCCGTGGTCGGTCTCAAGGACGGCGTCGGCGACGTCGAGCTGATGACCAGGATCGTCACCGCGATCCGGAGCGCGCAGTCGCCGCGGGCCGAGGACTTCCTGTTCTTCAACGGTCTGCCGACGGCCGAGGTCTCGGCCCGCGCGTACAAGGCGATCGGGGTGGCCCGCTATTCGTCGGCGGTCCACTGCTTCGCGCCGGAGATCGCGATCCGCTTCCACGGAGCGCTCGCGGCAGGGGACGACAAGACCGTCGACGCGTTGCTGGCGGCGTTCTACCTGCCGCTGGTGGCGCTGCGGGACGAAACCCCGGGTTTCGCGGTCTCGTTGGTGAAGACCGGCGCACGGCTGCGGGGCGACAGGGTCGGTGGCGTCCGGCCCCCGCTCGTCGAACCCGCGGCGGAACAGGTCGACCGCCTGGAAGAGATCGTCAAGGACGGCTACGCGCTGCTGTCCGCACTGGACGGTGTTCGCTGATGAAGATTGTCGATGTGGTCCTGACCCCGGTCGCCTTCCGTGATCCGCCGCTGCTCAACGCGATGGGAGTGCACGAGCCGTTCGCGCTGCGCGGTGTGGTCGAACTGCGCTGCGAGGACGGAGTGGTCGGTCTCGGCGAGTCGTACGGCGACCTGGCCTTCCTCGACCAGGTGCGGAAGGTGCTGCCGGAGCTGACCGGGCACGACGTGTTCGACCTGCCAGGACTGCGCCGCACCTTGACGCGGGTACTGGGCGGGGCGGTGTTCGCCGACGAGCACGGCCTCACGGGCGGCTTCTCGGTGAGCAAGACCGTCGCCAGCGTCTACTCGCTGTTCGAGGTCGCCTCCCTGGACGCCCAGGGGCACTGCCTGGGCCGTCCGGTGGTCGACCTGCTCGGCGGGCGCGCACGCGACGAGGTCGACTTCTCCGCGTACCTCTTCTACAAGTACGGAGCGCATCTGGGCGCCGAACAGGACGTCTGGGGCGAGGTGCTCACCCCGGACGCCCTGGTCGGCGAGGCACAACGGATGATCGACCAGTACGGCTTCAAGTCGATCAAGCTCAAGGGCGGCGCGCTGGACCCCGACCGGGAGATGGACGGGATCCGCGCGCTGGCCGAGGCCTTCCCCGGCCTCCCGCTGCGCATCGACCCGAACGCGGCCTGGACGGTGGAGACCTCGGTCCGGGTGGCGCGGGAACTGGACGGCGTCCTTGAGTACCTGGAGGACCCGACCCCGGGCATCGAAGGCATGGCGAAGGTCGCCGAGCAGGCGAGCATGCCGCTGGCCACCAACATGTGCGTGGTGCGCTTCGAGGACATCGAGCCGGCCTTCCGGGCCAAGGCTGTCGGTGTCGTCCTCTCCGACCACCACTTCTGGGGCGGCCTGCGCGACACCCAAGCACTGTCGAAGACCTGCGAGGCCTTCGACGTCGGTCTCTCGATGCACTCCAACTCCCACCTCGGCATCAGCCTCGCCGCGATGGTGCACGTCGCCGCGGCGACCCCGCACCTGACGTACGCCTGCGACACGCATTGGCCGTGGCGCGACGTCGACGTCATCGCGCCGGGGGCACTGGAGTTCCGCGGCGGCGCGGTGGCCGTGCCCGACAGGCCGGGCCTGGGCATCGAGCTGGATCCGGACGCGCTGGCCAGGGCCCACGAGGACTACGTCCGCTGCGGACAGACCAAACGGGACGACGTGACCTACATGCGGAAGTTCGTCCCGTCGTTCGCACCCCACACGGCACGGTGGTGAAACGGTGCGAGTAGTCGGTTACGCCTATCCGTGGGACGTCCTCGACGCCCCCGGTTTCGTGGACCGGGTGCGGGAACTCGGGGTCGACGAAGTGGCCGTCGCCGTGTCCTACCACAGCGCCCGCGCCGCCACTCCCTGGTCGCTCTCGGGCACTTCGGTTCTCGCCCGGCACGCGGCGCTCTACCGACCGGTGCGGGAGGAGGCCTGGCAGGACGCCACGTTGCGTCCGGCCGCACCTGACTGGGCCTCGGTTCCCGACAGTGCGGGAGACGCCGTTCGCGTGCTCAACGCGGCCGGTGTGCCCGCCGCGGCGTGGATCGTGCTCACCCACAATTCCCGGCTGGGCAAGGAGTTCCCACAGTACGCCGTACGCAACTGCTTCGGCGAAAGCTATCCGTGGGCGCTGTGCCCGTCGCAGCCGGCGGTCCAGGCGTACGCGGCGACGCTGACCGCGGAGTGCGTGGAGGGGCTCGACCTCGCGTCGGTGGTCCTCGAAGCCTGTGGCCCGCTGGGCGCGGTTCACCAGCACCAGCACGAGAAGACCGACGGCGTCTGGTCTCCCGCCGTCGCGCGGCTGCTCTCGGTGTGCTGCTGCACGGCCTGCGCCGACGGCTGGGCCGAGTCGGGTGCGATTCCCGAAGACGTCCGCGACGCCCTGCGGACCGAGGTGCGCCGCCTGGTGGACAACGCCGATCTTTCCGCCACCGCGGACAAGCTGCCCGAAGAGCTGAGGGCCACGATCCTCGAAACCCGGCGGCGCGGTACTGACCGGCTCAGGCGCGGTGTGCTCGCCGCGGTCGGGCCCGGCACCAGGGCCGTCCTGCACGGCGCGCTCGACCCCTGGGCGGCCGGGGCACTTCCCGGCCTGACCCCGGCCGCAGCCGCTGACGTCGACGCCGTGGTGCTGCAGAACTGGACACCGGGCCGGGCCGGTGCCGACGCCGTCGCGAAGGCCCGACGGCAGCTTCCGTCCACCGTGGACATCGGTAGCTACGTCACCGCCGTGGCCGCGGGCCCGGTCCCCGACATGTCGGCCCACATCACGGAACTGGCCGAGGCCGGCGCCTGCGAACTGCACCTCTACCACCTCGGGTTGGCCGGCCCCGGCCGCCTGGACGACATGTACGCCGCCACGGGCGCGGCGCACGCTTCGCGAAGGAAGGACTCATGACCCAGGACACCGATTCCGCCACCTTGGAGCGCGTGCTCACCGACGCCGCGGCAGCGGCCGGACCGGCAGCCGCCTCGACCCCCGCCGAGCGCGCGGCCTGGCTGGTCGCCGTCGCCGACGCACTCGACGACGCGGCCGAGGAACTCATCGCGTCGGCGGCTGCCGAGACGCACCTTCCGCCCGCACCGCGGCTGAAGGGCGAGCTCGCCAGGACGACGTTCCAGCTGCGCCTGTTTGCCGACGAGCTCGACGAAGGGCACTTCCTCGGAGCCACGATCGACCACGCGGACGACGCGTGGCCGATGGGCGCGCGTCCCGACATCCGGCGGTTGCTGATTCCGATCGGCCCGGTGCTGGTGTTCGCCGCCGGCAACTTCCCGTTCGCCTTCAGCGTCGCGGGCGGGGACACGGCGTCCGCGCTGGCCGCCGGCTGCCCGGTCGTGCTCAAGGCGCACCCGGGGCACCCGGAACTGTCGAACCGGACGGGCTCGCTCGTGCACGACGCGCTGGTCGCGGCGGGGGCGCCGGAGGGGATCTTCGCGGTCGTCCACGGCGTCGACGTCGGTGTCACGGCACTGCGTGACGAGCGGATCACGGCGGCTTCCTTCACCGGTTCGGTGCCGGGCGGGCGCGCGCTGTTCGACATCGCGACCGGCCGCCCGAACCCGATCCCGTTCTACGGCGAACTCGGCAGCGTCAACCCGGTCGTCGTCACACCGGGTGCTCTCGCCGCGCGCGGCGAGGCCGTCGCGAAGGCGTACGTGGGTTCGTTCACCCTGGGCGCAGGCCAGTTCTGCACCAAGCCCGGCCTGCTCCTCCTGCCGGAAGGCCATGGCCTCGACGGCGCGTTGAAGGAGGCCGTCTCCGCCGTCTCCGCCCAGCCGATGCTGAACGAGCGCATCGCGGAGGGCTACACCCGCGTGCTGTCCGGGGTCCGCGAGGTGCCGGGCGTCGAGGTGCTGGCGGAGCCCGTACAGGACGGTCCGGTGTTCACCCCGGCCCTGCTGAGCATCAGCGGCAAGGAGTTCCTGGCCGCGGGCAGGGGCGTGCACCAGGAGTGCTTCGGCCCTGCGTCGCTGGTGGTCACCTACGCCGACCCGGGCGAGCTGGTGCGCCTGCTCGACGCGCTCGAACCAGGACTCACCGCGACCGTGCAGGGCGAGGAGAGCGAAGCCGAGCTCGTGCGCGCCGTGCTGCCCTCGCTCGTCAAGATCGCGGGCAGGTTGCTGTGGAACGAATGGCCGACCGGAGTCACGGTCAGTTGGGCACAGCAGCACGGCGGGCCGTACCCGGCGACCACCTCGCCGACGACGACCTCCGTGGGCACCGCCGCCGTCGAGCGCTTCCTCAGGCCTGTTGCCTGGCAGGGCTTCCCGGACGCGTTGCTGCCGGAAGCCCTGCGTGACGACAACCCGTGGAAGCTCCCGCGCCGCACGGACGGTCGACGGTAGGCCGTCTCTGCCGGCTCTTGTCGGGGTGGGTGGACCGGCATGGGTACGGCCCGTACGGCGTCAGGCCAGTGAAGCGGCCTGGGCGGGGTCGATGGCGTGCCGCAACGGCAGGCCCTGGGTGAAGCGGCGGAGTTCGTCGAGCACCAGCAGGCCGAGGCGGTGGCGTTCGGCGCCCATCGCGCCGGCGAGATGGGGCGTCAGGACGACGTTGGGAAGGTCGAAGAGTGGCGAGTCGTGGGCCGGAGGCTCCGGATGTGTGACATCGAGTACGGCGGTGAGGTCGGGCCTGGCGCGCAGCACCTGCGCCGCGGCCGTCTCGTCGACGAGTGCGCCCCGCGCGGTGTTGATCAGCGTCGCGCCCGGCACCAGGGAGTTCAGCAGCCGTGCCCCGACCGCGCCGCGGGTCTCGGGCAGGAGCGGTGCATGGAGGCTGACGACGTGGCAGGTGGCGAAGAGTTCCTCGATGCCGATGAGCCGGACGCCCGCCTGCCGGGCGGTCTCCGGGGAGGCGACGGGGTCCGTGGCGAAGACGTCGACGTCGAAGCGGCCGAGGTGCGCCGCGACGAGCCGCCCGATGTGCCCGAGCCCCAACAGGCCCACGCGCGACCGGTAGGCGCCCGGCACCGCGACATTGTGCGGGAAGCTGCGGCTGCTCGCCACGTCCCGCGCGATGCGGTGCACCTGCTTCAGCCCGAGGAGGATCTGGGCGAGGGTGAACTCCGCCACCGGGGCGGCATTGGCCGCGGCTGCGGAGACGATCGGTATGCCCCGCTCCCAGAAGGCGGGCGTGGTCAGGTGCCGGACGGATCCCGCCGCGACGAGGACGGTCCGCAGCCGAGGGGCGTGCCCCAGGAGGGCGGCGTCGAGGACGGGCGCGCCCCAGCCCGTGAGCAGGACGTCGACCCGTTGCAGTACGGAGGGGTCCTCGGCGAGCTGCTCCCGGGTGAGGGGCGGTCCCTGCCGGTCCACCAGCCGGTCGATCCCGGCCAGTACCTCGGGCGGAAAGACGTCCGCCCGGCGTTCCTTCTCCATGACCAACAGGGCTGTCGGTGCGGTGGTCGGCTGGTTCATGTCGGTTCTCCCCTGTGCCTGTGCGCTCGGCCTGTTCACTGGCGGCCCGTCGACCGGCGGGCCAACGGGCCCTGGTCGGATGCGTGGGTAATTGTCCGGCTGGATGTCGCGGACCGGTGTGGCTTGTTGACCACTCGGGTCAGGCAGCTCGCAGGGACCATACATCGGATCACTGGAATGTCATCGCCTGGAACCCAGGCGTCCGGTCCTCGTCGAACAGGCGGTGACCGCAGTGGTCCACACCCGCCTCGGAGCGGGGTGATCGCTTTCAGGGGTGGTTGAACTGCTCCTTTATCAGCGATTTCTGGAGGAGGTCAATCCCTCATCGGCGTCGGCTTTCCGGGGCGGTGGAGGAATGTGTGTCCGCCAGGACTCTCGCCGACCACTGGAATATTCATATTCATCGGAGTATTGACCGCTGATTCGGGCGCCGTTACCGTCCCAGCAAGCGCTTTCTAGGCCAACTGGGCAGCGGTGAAACAGGAGTTGTCATGCAGAGATCGCGATGGATCGGTGCGGGTTTTCTCGCCTCGGCATTGGTCCTCACCAGCTGTACATCCGGGCCTGCGGGAGTGGATGCCAAGCAGAACTCCAAAGCGCCGCTGGAGCTCTGGACCCGGACGAAACCGGGCGGACCGGGGGAGCAGGGGACACTCAAGCTCGCCAAGGCCTTCGAGAAGGCCACGGGCTTCAAGGTCAAGATCACGGCCATCTTCGACGACTTCGAGACCAAGCTGCAGCAGCGGGCCGCGCAGAAGCACCTTCCCGACATCGTCATGAACGACGTGACGCAGCTCGGGGCCATGCACAGCCAGGGCCTGCTCCGGGAGATCGACCTGGGCAAGATCAAGAACAGCAAGGAGCTCATCGACCGCAGCCTGGACTCCGGCAAGAGCGTGGACGGCAAGCAGTACGCACTGCCGTACTCGGCGCAGGCGTCCGCGCTGCTCATCCGCAAGGACTGGCGACAGAAGCTGAAGCTCGGCACCCCGCAGACCTGGGACGACTTCGCCGCGATGGCCAAGGCCTTCACCACCCAGGACCCCGACGGCAACGGCAAGCCGGACACCTCCGGCCTCGCCGCCCCGCTCTCCACCAAGCGCGGCTACGCCTCCTGGTACTTCTCCAACTTCCTGTGGGCCGCGGGCGGGGACTTCGTCACCGAGGCCGGCAAGGGCACGTACAAGCCGGCGATGACCAGCAAGGCGTCCGTCGACGCCATGCAGTGGTTCCGCGACCTCGGCTGCAAGGACAAGTCCGTCCAGCCGGGTTCCGTGACCATGGACACCCCGCCGACGAACGAGACGTTCGAGGCGGGCAGGACCGGCATGTACGTCGTCGGCCCGTACATGCTGCCCCGTTTCGACGAGTCCCTCGGCAAGGACAAGTACGAGGTCGTACCGATGCCCAAGGGACCGAAGGACGCCACGGTCCTCGCCGAGGGGGGCTCCGTCTATCTGATGGCCGGCTCCGAGAACCGGGCCGGGCAGGACGCCTTCATCGACTTCGCCATCTCCGCCCAGGGCCAGAAGATCGGGATGGAGGGCGACACCGGCTTCGTCGTACAGCTCCCCGTCAACAAGACGGTGAACATCGCCCAGGTCCGTCCCGACCCCCGCTGGAAGACCTACTCCGAGGTGTACCGGGATTCCGGGCGCTACGCCCCTTCCCTCCCGAACTGGACCCCGGTGCGGCAGGCCACGGCGGACACCGTGAACGCTCTGATGGCCGACTGCGGCCTGGACATCGAGGCCAAGCTGGGAGAGCTCGACAAGCAGCTCGCCGGCATTCTCAAGGAC
>NZ_JBSGZD010000284.1:0-10295 GCF_053610825.1 Streptomyces sp. NPDC054863
GTTCGTGCTCCCGGGGCCCCTCTGGGTGCGTGGTGCGGGTCGGCTAGCCGACCGGCAGGCCGCCGAGGCTGCCGGCGCCGGGCAGGCCGCCGCCGGTCGGGAGGCCACCGGTCGGGAGGCCGCCGGAGGTCAGGGCATCGGTGGGCAGGCCGCCGTCGGTGGCGGTCTTGGTGGTGTCGCCGAGGACCTCACCGGCGCTGCCCGCGACGTCACCTGCGGCCTTCTGGGCGGCGGGGGTGGCGGTCTTGCCCGCCTTGCCGACGGTCTTGCCCGCGGCGGGGACGGCCTTCTTGACGGCGGCGCTGCCGGTGTCGCCCGCCGTGTTGGACGCCTTCTGCGACGCACCGTCGACGGTCTCACCGAGACCGGCGCCGTCCAGCGCGGTCAGGCCACCGAGGTTCGGGGCCGCGGGAAGGTCGGCCGCGCTGGCGGAGCCGGCCGCACCGACCACGGAAACCGCGCCTGCGGCGCCGAGCAGTGCGGCACGGGCAATCCGACGAGCCAGGGGGAGGGACATGGTGCTCCTTAGCGGGAGAAGACGTTGTTGAGACGCTGTCTGTCCGGCGATCGGACGCACTGAACAACCGCTGGGAGGGCGGGGGAGGTTGCGGTGCGGCAAGGTAAAGAGTTTGCAATGCAACGCATTATCCTTTGAGGATAAAAACGGGCAAACAAGCAGCATCGGGGAACCGGTCGAAAGCCCCCCTTCCCTTGATTCCCAAGGGAATTGAACGGCATCGGCCGAGGTGGGCGCGGTGGTCGCGCACCGACCGCCCGAAGGTGCCGGACGTCCCCCTTCGGGTGACCCGGTGGACGGGTGACCGCCCGGTTTTCGATCGGTGACCTGCTCTTGACCCGGGAGTGATCTGCCCGTTATCGGCCAGTTGTCCGGTGGGTGCGTGCTGACTTGCTCTTACGGAGCGGTGCTGATCCGCACCTCGGAGGCACCGGCGGGGGCGCCGGCGGGGGTGCCTGCCGGACCGGCCTTCACGGGGGTCCGCCGCCAGCCCTCCGACGCCTGCCGGGAACTCCATTCCTGGCCCGCGTACGTGATGCGGGTGATGCGGAGTTCGGCGGAGTGGGCCATCGCCCAGTGCGCCAGCTGCCAGCCCCGCTGCTGGGCGGGATCGGCGAAGGCGTCGCTGCCGCCGGCCCCGGGGACGGGCACCACGACGGTCCGCGCGTCGTCGGATCCGCTCGCGGGGGAGCCCGCCGCCGTCCGCGTCCGCGCGAGGACGCCCGCACCGAAGGCGCCGGTCAGGCCCTCCCGTACCTTCGCCGGATCGCCCTGCTTGCCGTCGTCGCCGCCCTTGCGCGCGTCACACGAAAGAGACGCGGGCGTACGGCCGGTGAGCGCCGAAGCGAGCAGCGCCGCGTCCGGCTCGTGCTTCGCGTACGCCTGCGGGAAACCGCTCTTCTGCACCCGCTGCGCGGCCACCGTCAGCGGCAGCCGCGAATAGCCGGGGACCTCGGTGAGGTGCTGGAAGAAGCGGGCGGCCGAGTACGCGGGGTCGAGGATCTGCTCGCCGGTGCCCCAGCCCTGCGAGGGCCGCTGCTGGAAGAGCCCGAGCGAATCGCGGTCGCCGTGCCGGATGTTGCGCAGCGCGGACTCCTGGAGGGCGGTCGCCAGTGCGATGGTGACCGCACGCTCCGGCATGCCCCGCGACGTACCGACGGAGGAGATGGCCGCCGCGTTGACGGCCTGCTCGGCGGTCAGCTCGTATCTGGCGCCGCTCCCCTGCGTACCGTCGCCGCCGCGCACCACGCAACGGGTGGAGGACTGGCCGCCGGAGAAGTACTGCACCGCTACATATCCGGCCAGCGCCAGCAGTACGACGGCGCCTACGACGAGGCGGAGGGTACGGCCGTGGAGGGAGGAGAGAAGGGGGAGCTGGGACACACAGCCAAGGTACTGGAGCCCGCACACCAGTCCGCCCGCCCGGACCCCTGCCCGTTCTGTGCCGGTGGGGTGCGGGGCCCGGGCCCCGCAGGGGCGGGTGGGGGCCCGGGCCCCGCAGGGGGCGGGTGGGGCGCATTAGGGTCGGGCGCATGACCGACGCACCGCTCGACCTCAGCCTCGATGCCGCAGCCCTCACCGCCCGGCTCGTCGACTTCCGTTCCGAGAGCGGCAACGAGAAGCCGCTCGCCGACGCCATCGAGCAGGCCCTGCGCGCGCTCCCGCACCTGACCGTGGACCGGTACGGCAACAACGTCGTCGCCCGCACCCACCTGGGCCGCGCCGAGCGCGTGGTCCTCGCCGGGCACATCGACACCGTCCCCATCGCCGACAACGTCCCCTCCCGCCTCGACGAGGACGGCGTCCTCTGGGGCTGCGGCACCAGCGACATGAAGTCCGGCGTCGCCCTGCAACTCCGTATCGCCGCCACGGTCCCCGAGCCCAACCGCGACCTCACCTTCGTCTTCTACGACAACGAGGAGGTCGCCGCCCACCTCAACGGCCTCGGCCATGTCGCCGAAGCCCATCCCGACTGGCTCGTGGGCGACTTCGCGGTCCTCCTCGAACCCTCCTACGGAGAGGTCGAGGGCGGCTGCCAGGGCACCCTGCGCGTCGTCCTGCGCACCACGGGCGAGCGCGCCCACTCCGCCCGCAGCTGGATGGGCTCCAACGCCATCCACAAGATCGCGCCGATCCTGACCAGGCTGGCCGCGTACGAACCGCGCCGCCCGGTGATCGACGGCCTGGAGTACCGCGAGGGCCTCAACGCGGTCCGTGTCGAAGCGGGCGTCGCCAACAACGTCATCCCGGACGACTGCTCGGTGACGGTCAACTTCCGCTACGCGCCCGACCGTTCGACGGACGAGGCGATCGCGCACGTGCGCGAGGTCTTCGCGGACTGCGACATCGCGGACTTCACCGTGGACGACCACTCCCCGGCGGCACTGCCCGGCCTCTCGCACCCGGCGGCGGTCGCGTTCATGGAGGCGGTCGGCGGCCGGGCCAACCCGAAGTTCGGCTGGACGGACGTGGCCCGCTTCAGCGCGCTCGGCGTCCCCGCGGTGAACTACGGCCCCGGCGACCCGCTGTTCGCCCACAAGCGGGACGAACACGTGGAGGTCGCGAAGATCCTGCACGGCGAAGAACGACTCCACGCCTGGTTGACGGCCTGAATTTCGCCGTTCGTCACATCTGTGGACCTACCCTGACCGGACAACGTACGGCAGCGAAGGGAGCACGGCATGACGCATCCTGAAGAGGGACGGGCATACGACGAGCAACGGCTCGGTCCGGTCCTGCGCCGCCGGGAACAGGTCCAGCCCGGCACCACCGACCAGCGGCTGCTGGACACGGAGGGCGACTCGGAGTGGGTGCACACCGACCCGTGGCGGGTCATGCGCATCCAGTCGGAGTTCGTGGAGGGCTTCGGCGCACTGGCCGAACTCCCCAGCGCCATCAGCGTGTTCGGCTCGGCGCGCACCCCGGTGGGTTCGCAGGAGTACGACGCGGGCGTACGGATCGGCAGCGCGCTCGTCGAGGCGGGTTTCGCCGTGATCACGGGCGGCGGCCCCGGCGCGATGGAGGCCGCGAACAAGGGCGCCAGAGAAGCCAACGGCGTCTCCGTCGGCCTCGGCATCGAGCTCCCCTTCGAGCAGGGGCTCAACCCGCACGTCGATATCGGGGTCAATTTCCGATACTTTTTCGTTCGAAAAACAATGTTTGTCAAGTACGCCAAGGGCTTCGTTGTCCTGCCCGGCGGCTTCGGCACCCTCGACGAACTCTTCGAGGCCCTCACCCTGGTCCAGACCCAGAAGGTCACCCAGTTCCCGATCGTCCTCTTCGGTACGGAGTACTGGGGCGGCCTCGTCGACTGGCTGCGCAACACGGTGATCGCCCAGGGCAAGGCCTCCGAAAAGGACCTGCTTCTCTTCCACGTCACGGACGACGTGGAAGAAGCGGTCGCACTGGTGACGAAGGAAACGGGCAAGTAGCGGACCGCGGACCGCGGGGCGCGGGGCGGGGTGCGGGGTGCGGGGTGGTCGTCGTGCGGGTGCGCCGTGGCCGGCCGCGCAGTTCCCCGCGCCCCTGACCGCCTGCCCCGCCCCCGGGGGAAGCGGCCCGCGCGCGGGCCGCAACCCTCCGCGACAGGCAGGATCCCCGCCTACGCCAGCCCCCTCCGCGCCACCGCCGGCGCCCGCCACCCCGCGATCGACGCCACCATGTCCAGCACCTGCCGCGTCTCCGCCACCTCGTGCACCCGGTACACCTGAGCGCCCAGCCAGGCCGAGACCGCCGTGGTCGCCAGTGTCCCGAGCACCCGTTCCTTGACCGGCCGGTCCAGCGTCTCCCCGACGAAGTCCTTGTTGGACAGGGACACCAGTACCGGCCACCCCGTCGCCGACATCTCCCCGAGCCGCCGCGTCGCCTCCAGGCTGTGCCGGGTGTTCTTTCCGAAGTCGTGGCCGGGGTCGATCATGATCGCGTCCCGCCGCACCCCGAGCGAGACGGCCCGCTCGGCCAGTCCCACCGTGACGTCGAGGATGTCCGCCATCACGTCCTCGTACTCGATCCGGTGCGGCCGGGTGCGCGGCTCCGCGCCCCCCGCGTGCGTGCACACCAGTCCCACGTCGTACCGCGCGGCGACGGCCGCCAGCAACGGATCGACCCCGCCCCACGCGTCGTTGAGCAGGTCCGCGCCCGCCTCGCAGACCGCTTCGCCGACCTCGTGCCGCCAGGTGTCCACGCTGATGACGACGTCCGGGTACCTGCGCCGCACCTCGGCCACGAAGCCGACCGTGCGCCGTGCCTCCTCCTCGGCGGTCACCTCCTCGCCGGGCCCTGCCTTGACCCCGCCGATGTCGATGACGGCGGCCCCCTCCGACACCGCCTGCTCGACGCGGGCCAGCGCGGGCTCGTCGCGGAAGGTCGCTCCCTGGTCGTAGAAGGAGTCCGGGGTGCGGTTCACGATCGCCATGATCACCGGCTCGTGCGTCTCGAAAGCGCGCCGGCCCAGCCGCAGCATCTGCAGATTCCTCCTCGTCACGGCCCTCTGACGACCTTCGACGGGCCGCCTGCGACCTTAACTGTCACACCCGCATGGCACGATCGGGACCGGAAGGTTTCCGTATGCCCCGGGGAGACGCTGGTGTTCTGGTTCTTGCTCTTGGCGATGGTGGTGGTCGTCGCCGCCGTGACGCTCGCCGTCGTCGGCGGTGGTGACGAGGGTCCTCTCCCGGAGGCCGCCCCCGACCATCTGGTGGACCCGCTGCCGCTGACCCGCCCGGTCGGCCGCGCGGACATCGAGGCGCTGCGGCTGCCGCTTGCGCCCCGGGGTTACCGGATGGCGGACGTCGACGACGTCCTGGGCCGGGTCGGCGCCGAACTGGCCGAGCGGGACGCCCGTATCGCCGAACTGGAATCGGCCCTCGCGGGCGCCCAGGCCACGACGGTCGGCGGCCCGCACCTCTTCGAGGAACCCGCCGGGCCCGCCCCGCAGGAAGCACCCGAGCCCGGGCCCGCGGCCGAGCGGACACCCGAGCCCGGCACCCGCCCGGCCGCCCCCGGGGAGCCGCAGTCATGACCGACACCGGAGTCGGCGCCTCGCCGGGCCCCGACGGGGGCCTCCGCTGCCCCTGGGGGCTCGCCACCGAGGACTACACCGCCTACCACGACACGGAGTGGGGCCGTCCGGTCCACGGCGACGACGCGCTGTACGAGCGCCTCTGCCTGGAGGCGTTCCAGTCCGGGCTGTCCTGGCTGACGATCCTGCGCCGCCGCGAGGGCTTCCGCACCGCCTTCGCGGGCTTCGCGATCGACCGGGTCGCGGGCTTCACCGACGCCGACGCGGCCCGCCTCCTCGCCGACCCCGGCATCATCCGCAACCGCGCCAAGATCGAGGCCACGCTCGCCAACGCCCGGGTCCTCAGCCGGTGGGACGAGGGCGAACTGGACCGTCTCGTCTGGTCCTACGCCCCTGACCCCGCGAGCCGCCCCGTGCCCCGCACGCTCGCGGACGTACCCGCCGTCACCCCGGAGTCCACGGCCCTCGCCAAGGACCTCAAGAAGCGCGGCATCCGCTTCATCGGCCCCACCACGGCGTACGCCCTGATGCAGGCGTGCGGCCTGGTCGACGACCACCTCGTGGACTGCGTCGCCCGGGGCAACCGCACGTAACCGCACCCAGCCGTACGGAGCGCAGGCAATCGCCCGTACGGGGTACGCGAAGGAACCTGACCGGCGGAGAACCGGGCGGCGCAGAACCGGTCCGGCGGAGAACCGGGCGGCGCAGAACCGGTCCGGCGGAGAAACGGGCCGGCGGAGAAACGGGCCGGCGAAGAACCGAGCCGGCGGAGAAACGGACGGCCGCGAAGAACCGGGTCAGCGCCCCAGGTACTTCGGCTTCGCCTTGTCGATGAACGCCTGCACCGCGATCGCGTGGTCCTCCGACGCACCCGCCAGGGTCTGCAGTTCGTCCTCCTTCTCCAGCGTCTCGGCCAGGCTGTGCCCGGACCCGTACGCCAGGGAGGCCTTCAGCGCGGAGTACGCCACCGTCGGACCCTCCGCGAGCGCCCGCGCCACGGCCTTCGCCTCGGCGGCCAGCGCGGCGGCGGGCACGACCCGGTTGACGATGCCCAGCTCCAGCGCCTCCTGGGCGCTCACCGAGCGCGGGAAGAGCAGCAGGTCGGCGGCCCGGCCGTGGCCGATCAGCCGCGGCAGCGTCCAGGACACGCCCGAGTCGGCGGTGAGTGCGACCCCGGCGAAGGACGTGGTGAAGGTGGCGGTGTCCGCGACGATCCGGTAGTCGGCGGCGAGCGCGAAACCGAGGCCGGCCCCCGCCGCGACCCCGTTGACCCCGGCGACGACCGGCTTCTCCATCCCGGTCAGCGCCCGCAGGATCGGGTTGTAGTGCTCCTGCACGGTGCTCATCGTGTTTCCGGTGCCCGCGGCCCGGTCCGCGGAGAGCGAGGCGACGTGCTCCTTGAGGTCCTGGCCGACGCAGAACGCCCGGCCCGTCGCCGTCAGCAGCACCGCCCGTACGCCCGGGTCCGCCGCCGCGGCCTGCGCCGCTTCCCGCAGCGCGACCTTGGCCTCGGTGTTCATCGCGTTCATGGCGTCGGGGCGATTGATCGTGATCGTCGCGAGAGCGTCGGTCACCTCGTAGAGCACGGTGTCGGCCATCGTCGGTCCCCTCCAGATGCGAAAAATGGGCATGCACAGGCCAGCATGGCGGAGATCCGGGACCCTGCGCATGTGACCTGCGTCAAACAAAAAGACGTCCGGAGGCGGTACAGGGCGGCGAAGTATCGCAGCTGGATCGCCGAATTGAGTGGTTTTGCGGCTGCGCGTTGCGCAAGCGATGCCAACCGATGTTGGTCATTGGGTCCTGCGATGCGGGATAATGGCCTGGAAGCAATGTGTTCGATGCCGGTGACACCTGGGTTGTCGGCTGCGTGAGCTGGTTTCAGGAAGGGGAACGAGCATGGCGGCCATGAAGCCGCGGACGGGCGACGGCCCGCTCGAGGTGACCAAGGAGGGGCGGGGCATCGTCATGCGCGTTCCGCTCGAAGGCGGCGGTCGACTTGTCGTCGAGCTGACTCCGGACGAGGCCGATGCACTCGGCGACGCCCTGAAGAAGGTCGTCGGCTAACGCCTGAAGGCGGATAGCGCTCTTAACTCTCCACTGCCCCGGCCACGCGCGAGCGTGAACCGGGGCAGTGGCGTTTTCCAGGACGCCGGGGGCGAGTCGTCGACGCCGTGCACGAGTCGTCCGGGCGAGAAGTTTTCGTACGGAGCCGGGCGGTCAGCCCTTGCGCACAGAGCAGGGCGGTCAGCCCTTGCGCACCGCGCACAGCAGCCCGTCGCCGACCGGCAGCAGCGAGGACACCAGTTCCGTCGACTCCCGGACCGTGCGCAGCAGTTCGCGCAGCCGCAGCACCTCGGCGGGCTGGGCGGCGGAGTCGACGGTGCGGCCGTCCGCGAAGACTCCCTCGAAGCAGACCAGGCCGCCGGGCCGCAGCAGACGCAACGATTCAGCGAGGTAGTCCAGGGACTCCAGCCGGTCGCCGTCGCAGAAGACGAGGTCGTAGCCGCCGTCCGCGAGGCGGGGCAGTACGTCCAGGGCCCGGCCGGGGATGAAGCGCGCCCGGTTCCCCGCGAAGCCCGCCGAGCGGAACGCCTGACGGGCGAAGGTCTGCCGCTCGGGCTCCAGGTCGACGGTGGTCAGCACGCCGTCGGGCCGCATGCCGTGCAGCAGGTAGATGCCGGACACGCCCGTGCCCGTACCGATCTCGGCGACGGCTTTGGCGTCCGCCGCCCCGGCCAGCAGCCGCAGCGCGGCGCCGGTGCCCGGGGACACCGAGGGCACGCCCGCGTCCCGGGCCCGGTCACGGGCCCAGTGCAGAGTGTCGTCCTCGGCGACGTAGGCGTCGGCGAACGCCCAGCTCGTCTGCCGGTTGGCGGTAATGACGCTCTCCTGTCCCCGTAGTTGGCGCAACGGTGACTGTATCCGCTGACGTCGGGAACTCGCAGATGGGACCGGTCGTTGTGAAGGGACAGGGGGGACCGATGGATCACGGGGACCGGGGCCGGCAACGGGCCCAAAATTCACGCAAAGACTCTTATCCGGAGCTAACGGGCGAGGTGGTTATGGTAGGGGCTCCACTGGACACCACCAGAGCCGACAGGGGAGGTGCGGCTGCGGCCGGTGATCGGGGAGGAGTGCTCCGGCGCTTTCTCAGGTCTGCGGGCGAGCCGAAATCCGTGACCGACACCGCTGACCGTTCCACTTCCGCCACCACGGCGACCTTCGCTGACTTCTCGGACGCGGAGGAGACGTGGACGCCTCCCACCTGGGAGGAGATCGTCAGCACGCACAGCACCCGCGTCTACCGCCTGGCCTACCGCCTGACGGGAAATCAGCACGACGCGGAGGACCTGACCCAGGAAGTCTTCGTCCGGGTCTTCCGCTCGCTGTCGACGTACACGCCCGGCACCTTCGAGGGCTGGCTGCACCGGATCACGACCAACCTCTTCCTGGACATGGTGCGCCGCAAGCAGCGCATCCGCTTCGACTCGCTCGGCGACGACGCGGCCGAGCGGCTGCCCAGCCGCGACCCGTCGCCCCAGCAGGCCTTCCAGGACACCCACTTCGACGCGGACGTGCAGCAGGCGCTGGACACCCTTGCGCCCGAGTTCCGTGCCGCCGTCGTGCTCTGCGACATCGAGGGCCTTTCGTACGAGGAGATCGCCGCGACCCTCGGCGTCAAGCTCGGGACCGTGCGCAGCCGCATCCACCGAGGCCGCTCGCACCTGCGCAAGGCGCTGAAGCACCGTTCCCCCCAGGCCCGCGCCGAGCAGCGCGCGATGGCTTCGGTGGGCGCGGGCGTGCCGATCGTTCCCTCGGCGGCCGGAGAGGGCGGACTCGGGTGAGCGGATCACGACCCACCCCGGCGGAACAGCACCTCGGGGACCGGCTCTCCGCCCTGGTGGACGGCGAACTGGGCCACGACTCGCGCGAGCGTGTCCTGGCCCATTTGGCTACCTGCGCCAAGTGCAAGGCCGAGGCCGATGCCCAGCGCAGGCTCAAGGACGTCTTCGCGCACTCCGCACCCCCCGGCCCCTCCGAGGGGTTCCTGGCGCGCCTCCAGGGCCTGCCAGGGGGCAGTGCCGACGAGGACGGACCGGGTGACGGCGAGTCACCGGGCCGCAGAAGATCGGGGGAGAGCTCCTTCGGGGTCTTCCCGGCCGGCGACGACCTGAGATTCGGAGCCGGGATCGGGTACGAGCCGGGCGGAGCCCACCCGGGCGTGCTTCCCGGCGCCTCCCGTGACCGGGGCTTCCGCATTCACGAGGTCGGCCGCCCGGAGACCGAGCGCACGGGCGGGCGCAGGCCGCGCAGGTTCGCCTTCGCCGCGGCGAGCGCCGTCTCGCTGGCCGCGATCGCCCTCGGCGGCGCCCTTCCGGCGGAGACGACCAACAACCCCACCGCCAGGGGCGAGCGGGCGGGCGGGCTCGTCCCGACCAGGGCCGCGACCCCGGCGGGCGGCACGGACGGCAGCCGCCGCCAGGGCGGCGCCACCAGCGCGAGCACGGGCGCGACCGCCACGGGCGGCGGTTCGACCCGGCTCTCGGTCACCACCGACCGCGCGGGCACGGCCACCGCACCGCCCGTCCCGTACAGCGCGGGACTGACGGAGTATCCGCTCGCACTCGCCCAGCGACAGGGGCAGGGGCAGCGGCAGGGCTGGGGCCGGGCCCCGGGCCCCGGGCACGGGCGGCAGCACGACGGCACGCGGGTCTTCCCGGCTTTCCTGCTGGACAGTTCGGCGGTGTCCCCGCT
>NZ_JBSGZD010000285.1:0-10240 GCF_053610825.1 Streptomyces sp. NPDC054863
GACCGGGCCCCTTCGTCGTCGTTCGGCAGGCGGTCAGCCGCAACCGCCGCCGCACTGGCAGGAGCCGCCGGACTGGCAGCCGCACTGGCAGCCCGGTCCGCAGCCGCAGGAGAGCGCCCCGCCGGTGGGGGCCGTCACCGCGGGGGCGGTGGGAATGGGCAGAGCCATGGGTCCTCCTCGAAGGCACGGCAGGGGAACAGCCGTACGGCCGTCCCTCACCCATTGCATGCCCATCCGGCGGGCGCATCAACAGCGCGTGGAAGCACGGGAGTTGATGCGCCCGCCGAGGGCTCGCGCCGCTACGCCTGTGCGGAGTTGTCCTGCGCGGCCTGGATCTCGTCCGCGTGCTCGCCCGTCACCAGATAGACGACCCGCTTGGCGACCGACACCGCGTGGTCCGCGAAGCGCTCGTAGTAGCGGCCGAGCAGGGTGACGTCCACAGCGGTCTCGATGCCGTGCTTCCAGCGGTCGTCCATCAGGTGCTGGAAGAGCGTGCGGTGCAGCAGGTCCATCTCGTCGTCGTCCTGCTCCAGCTGGAGCGCCAGGTCGACGTCCTTGGTGATGATGACCTCGGCCGCCTTCGCCATCAGGCGCTGCGCCAGCTGCCCCATCTCCAGGATGGTCGCGTGCAGGTCGTTCGGCACGGCCTTGGCCGGGAAGCGCAGCCGGGCCAGCTTCGCCACGTGCTGGGCCAGGTCGCCCGAGCGCTCCAGGTCCGCGCTCATCCTCAAAGAGGTGACGACGATACGGAGGTCGGTGGCGACCGGCTGCTGCCGGGCGAGCAGGGCTATCGCACGCGCCTCCAGGTCGTGCTGGAGATCGTCGACCTTCTGGTCGGCGGCGATCACGCTCTCGGCGAGCTTGAGATCGGCGTCGAGCATGGACGTGGTGGCGCGCCCTATGGCCGAGCCGACGAGACGGGCCATCTCGACCAGGTCCTCGCCGATCGAGTCCAGTTCCTCGTGGTACGCGTCCCGCATGGGGGTTCCTACTTCCTGAGTGCGGACGGCTGCGACAAGGTGCAGCCCTGATTCCGGGGTCTGGCGGGGCTCCGGTCCCCACGCTCTCAGCATCCGACCGGTACGCGTCCGGTTCCGGCCGACCAAGTGAACCAACCCCGTCCCCCGGGTGAACTCTGGGCGACGAACGTTCGAGGTGACACCCATTCGCTTGGGGCTGTGTCAGTGACCAGGCATAACCTTGTGCACATGGACGTGAACGCGGCGGTCGCCGCAGCAGCAGCGATGGCCGGTCTCTGTACCGGCATCATCGCCATGCTGGCGTTCCGCTGGAGCGAGCGCGACCAGAAGCGTCCCACCAGGTCCGCCCTGCGGACCGAGGTGAGCGCCACGCTGCCGCCGGGAGTGGACACCGTCCTCTCCGTGCTCCGCTCGTCCGCTGTCGTTCTCGACGAGAGCGACAACGTGGTGAAGGCCAGCTCAGCGGCGTACGCGCTGGGCCTGGTCCGAGGCGGAAAGCTGGCCGTCGAGCCGATGATGCACATGGCCCGCGACACCAGGAGGGACGGCGAGATACGCCAGGTCGAGCTCGACCTGCCGCGCCGGGGCACCGGCCGGGGCGAGGCCCTCGCGGTGTCCGCCCGGGTGGCGCCGCTCGGCTCGCGCCTCGTACTCCTCCTGGTGGAGGACCTGACGGAGGCCCGTCGTATCGAAGCCGTACGACGCGACTTCGTCGCCAACGTCAGCCACGAGCTCAAGACCCCGGTGGGCGCGCTCTCGCTGCTCTCCGAGGCCGTCATGGACGCCTCCGACGACCCGGAGGCGATCACCCGCTTCGCCGGCCGGATGCAGATCGAGGCGACCCGCCTCACCTCACTGGTCCAGGAGCTCATCGACCTCTCCCGGGTGCAGAACGACGACCCCCTGGAGGACTCCGAGCCGGTCCGGGTGGACGAACTGGTCGCCGAGGCCATCGACCGCAGCCGGCACACGGCCTCGACCAAACAGATCACGATGCAGGCCGGCGGCACCTCGGGACTGCACGTCTGGGGCAACCGCGGCCAGCTCGCCGCGGCCCTCGGCAACCTCGTCGAGAACGCCGTCAACTACAGCTCCTCCCGCACCCGCGTCGGCGTCGCCGCCCGCCGGGTCCCCGCACCGGGCGGCGACCTCATAGAGATAGCCGTCACCGACCAGGGCATCGGCATCTCCGACCGTGACCGCGAGCGCGTCTTCGAGCGGTTCTACCGCGTCGACCCGGCCCGTTCCCGCGCCACCGGAGGTACGGGCCTGGGCCTGGCCATCGTCAAGCACGTGGCCGCCTCGCACGGCGGGGAGGTCACCGTCTGGAGCTCGGAGGGACAGGGCTCCACCTTCACCCTGCGGCTGCCCGAAGCGGGCTCCGTACGGGAGGCCAGGGTGGAACACACCCCCGGCCGGCCCCTCGTCGGCCCCGACGACGTCGACGAGGTCGAGGACTTCGACGACGAGGACCGGGCGTCCGACGGCACGTACAGGACCACGTACAAGACCACCAAGACCCCCATCCGTGAGAACACCCCTGCCCCGGAGGTCCTTCCGTGACCCGAGTGCTCGTCGTCGAGGACGAGGAATCCTTCAGCGACGCCCTGTCCTACATGCTCCGCAAGGAGGGCTTCGAGGTGGCGATCGCGGCCACCGGCCCCGACGGCCTCGACGAGTTCGAGCGCAACGGCGCCGACCTCGTCCTGCTCGACCTGATGCTGCCCGGCCTGCCCGGTACCGAGGTCTGCCGCCAGCTGCGCGTCCGCTCCAACGTCCCGGTGATCATGGTGACCGCCAAGGACAGTGAGATCGACAAGGTCGTCGGGCTGGAGATAGGGGCCGACGACTACGTCACGAAGCCCTTCTCCTCCCGCGAGCTGATCGCCCGCATCCGCGCCGTACTGCGCCGCAGGGGGGAGCCGGAGGAGGTCACTCCGGCGGCCCTGGAGGCGGGCCCGGTCCGGATGGACGTGGACCGTCACGTCGTCACGGTCTCCGGCGCCAAGATCGACCTCCCGCTCAAGGAGTTCGACCTCCTGGAGATGCTGCTGCGCAACGCGGGCCGCGTGCTGACCCGTATGCAGCTCATCGACCGGGTCTGGGGCGCGGACTACGTCGGCGACACCAAGACCCTCGACGTCCACGTCAAGCGCCTGCGCGCCAAGATCGAACCGGACCCGGGCGCCCCGCGCTACCTGGTCACGGTGCGCGGCCTGGGCTACAAGTTCGAGCCGTAAACCGGACCCGTGGGACGACGAAAGGGCCCCCGTCGGCTTCCGGCGGGGGCCCTTTCACGCGATCCGGTGCGTCAGTGACCCGTGGTGGCTGCGCCCGTGGCCCCGCCCGCGGGCGTGTTCTTGGCCGGGGTGCCCGACGGGCTGTTCTTCGCCGGCGTACCCGACTGGTTGCCGCCGGGAGCGCCGGTGGCGGCACCCGTCGGGGCGCCGGGCGTGCCGCCCGTGGCCGGGGCGGTCGGCGTGCCCGCCGGGGCGGCCGGGACCTTCTCCGGGCCGAAGCCCTCGAAGTGGCCGACGGCCGGGACGACGAACGCGCGCAGCGTCACGTTGCCGGTCTCGCTGAAGCTGAAGGTGACCGGCTGGGCGTTGCCGTTCTGCGCGGACTCGCGGCCGTCGGCCACGACGGCCGAGGCGTTGCCCTTGCCGCCGATGACGACGGAGCCGCCGGCCGGGACGGTGATCTTCCCTGCGGCGCCCCCCTTGGCGTCCTTGGCCGGGGTCAGCTTCACCGTGGCACTCGTGCCGCCCAGCTTGACGGCGTCGAGGGTCTGCGGCTTGTCGCCGTTGTTGAAGACGGTCGCGGCGACGACCGCGGGACCGGCGCCGACGGCGTTGCCCTTGGTCTTCTCGCGCGGCTGGGTGATCACCGTCGCGTTCTGAATCTTGATCTTGCCGTTGTCGACGGAGATCGCAGCGTTGTCGGGCTTGACGGCCAGCGTCTGGGCATCGTTGCCTGCACCGCAGGCGGCGAGCGAGACGATCGAGAACGCGAGGGCGGTAGCGGCGAGAGTGCCGCGTCGAAGGCTGCGGCTCACGGCGGCGGCAACTCCTAGGACGTTACGGACGGGCGGACTGCACGGCGCGCGAGAACTGCATGGTGCAAGAACTGCACGCTTAATGCGCGCTTAGGTTACCGAGCCGCCGACCGGCCCCCGCACCCGACCCGCCCCCGCTCGCACCCCGCTCACATGCGCCGTCGGCGCAACGATGCGCCCCGGACGGCCGCCGGAGCGTTCGCGGAGGCGAAGCCGGAGCTGATCACGGAGGTGTACGAAGGCGCGATTTCGTACACCGTTCAATGGCGCGAAACGTTCGGGCCGGGCGGGGTCTCGGGATATTGCCCGCGGAATGCGAGGCGCGTCGCGGAATTGATCACGGAGCGGATCGCCGGGTGCCCGTGATCAATTCCGGATTGCCGGCGATTGCCGCCGTACGGGTGAGCGATCTCCGAACGGAGTAGATGAAGTTCACCTCATGGAACCCGGCAAAACGGGACTTCTCGTCCTCGTCCGGGGCTCCGCGGTGTGTGTAGCGTACGCGTTTCCCTTCGCCCGCAGAGCCGCTCCCACCTGCGAATACCGTCTTCCGGAAGGCTGTCGCAGCACGTTCCTGTTGCAGTTGTCAAGCCCCGAGATATGCCCTGACCTGCGGAAACGCCATTCAGAACAAGCGATTTCCGTGTTACTCTGGATAGCCACGGAAGGGGTACCTGTCACATGACGTTCAAGGTTGGCGACACCGTGGTCTATCCCCATCACGGGGCCGCGCTGATCGAGGCCATTGAGACTCGCCAGATCAAAGGCGTGGACAAGACCTACTTGGTGCTCAAGGTCGCCCAGGGCGACTTGACGGTTCGTGTACCGGCGGACAATGCGGAGTTCGTCGGCGTTCGCGATGTGGTTGGGCAGGACGGGCTGGACCGGGTCTTCGAGGTGCTGCGGGCACCGTATGCAGAAGAGCCGACGAACTGGTCCCGTCGCTACAAGGCAAATCTGGAGAAGCTCGCCTCTGGCGATGTCATCAAGGTCGCTGAAGTAGTGCGTGACCTGTGGCGTCGTGAGCGCGAGCGCGGTCTCTCCGCCGGCGAGAAGCGCATGCTCGCGAAGGCGCGCCAGATCCTGGTGAGCGAGCTGGCTCTCGCGGAGAACACCAATGAGGACAAGGCCGAGGCCCTGCTGGACGAGGTTCTCGCGTCGTAACTCCACATGCCGGTCACCCGGTGTGTGCGCTGATTTGTTGTGATGCCGCGGTGTCCGTCGATCGACTGTGTCCGCAGTCGGCCGGTGGAGACCGCGGCATCATTTTTAGCTTCGAAGATCATTTCCCGCGTGCGGTGTTCTTCCGTGCCGAGCTCTCAAGAGCCGATGCGCCACCCCCTGCCGACTGTCACGGAAGGGTCCGGTCAGGGCGTCGCGCCCGGCTCGGTGAGGCCATACCCATGTCGGGCGAGTCGACAAACCTCCGGAGAAGCCGATGGCAGCCGCAGAGATTCCCGCCCCCACCGAACCCGGCGGCCGTACCGCCGCGGTGAT
This sequence comes from Streptomyces sp. NPDC054863, assembly GCF_053610825.1. Classification (NCBI taxonomy): domain Bacteria; kingdom Bacillati; phylum Actinomycetota; class Actinomycetes; order Kitasatosporales; family Streptomycetaceae; genus Streptomyces; species Streptomyces sp. NPDC054863. The sequence goes on from NZ_JBSGZD010000285.1 coordinate 5,533, forward strand.
CCCCGCCGCAGGCCGCGGCATACGTCTGGGACCGGGCGCGCCCAAGGCGCTGCGGGCCCTGAACGGAACCCCGATGCTGGTCCACGCCGTCCGCGCGATGGCCGCCTCGCGAGCCGTCTCCCTGGTGGTCGTGGTGGCCCCGGCGGACGGGGCGGGCGAGGTCAAGGCCCTCCTCGACGAGTACGGGCACGCGCTGCCCGAGCGCACCGAATTCCTGGTCGTCCCCGGCGGCGACACCCGCCAGGAGTCCGTGAAGCTCGGCCTCGACGCGCTGCCGGACGACATCACCGCCGTACTGGTGCACGACGCGGCACGTCCGCTCGTCCCGGTGGACACCGTGGACGCCGTCGTCGAGGCGGTACGGGGCGGAGCGCCCGCCGTGGTGCCCGCGCTGCCGCTCGCCGACACGGTCAAGCAGGTCGAGCCGCGGTCCGGCGGACGGCCCGAGCCGGTCGTGGCGACGCCCGAGCGGGCGCTGCTGCGGGCCGTGCAGACGCCGCAGGGCTTCGACCGGGCCACGCTGGTGCGCGCGCACCGGGCCGTACCGGCGACGGGCGAGGGTGCGACGGACTGCGCGGGCATGGTCGAGCGGCTGGGGGAGCCGGTCGTGGTGGTGCCCGGACACGAAGAGGCGTTCAAGGTGACCCGGCCGCTGGACCTGGTCCTGGCCGAGGCGGTACTCGCACGGAGGAGGGCCAACGATGGCTTCTGAGCAGACGACGGCCGAGAGCGGCAAGCCCGTCATTCCGCTGGTCGGGATCGGGACCGACATCCACGCCTTCGAGCGCGGGCGCGAGCTGTGGTGCGCCGGGCTGCACTGGGAGAACGAGGAGTTCGGGCTCGCCGGGCACTCGGACGCCGACGTCGTCGCCCACGCGGCGTGCGACGCGCTGTTCTCGGCGGCCGGGGTCGGCGACCTCGGCGCGCACTTCGGCACCGGGCGCCCTCGGTGGGCCGGGGCGTCCGGGGTGACCCTGCTGACCGAGGCGGCCCGGATCGTACGGGCCGAGGGCTTCGAGATCGGGAATGTCGCGGTGCAGGTCGTCGGCGTACGCCCGAAGGTCGGCAAGCGGCGCGAAGAGGCACAGAAGGTGCTGAGCGCGGCCGTCGGGGCACCGGTCTCGGTGTCGGGGACGACGAGCGACGGACTGGGCCTCACCGGCCGGGCCGAGGGGCTCGCGGCGATCGCCACCGCCCTGGTCTACCGGGCCTGAGGCCTCGGCCGTACCGGGCGCTCGCCGGGTGCTTCTCGCGCGTTGCGTACGCCTCGGCGGGCGGGTGGCGGGGTAGAGGTAGTAACCACCCCCCATTCGCACCCTCGGAAGGACCGAACCCGTGACCGCCGCACTCAGCGACAAGCTCAAGGAACTCCTCGACGGCCCCGTCTTCATCAACGTGGCCACGATCCAGCCCGACGGCAGCCCCCAGGTGTCCCCGGTCTGGGTGAAGCGCGAAGGCGACGACGTGCTCTTCTCCACCACCGTCGGGCGGCGCAAGGAGAAGAACCTGAGCCGCGATCCCCGCGTCACCGTCCTCGTCCAGCCCGCCGACGCCCCTTATACGTACGCCGAGATCCGCGGCAGCGTCGAGATGACCAGGGAGGGCGGCCAGGAGCTCATCGACGAGCTGGCCCTGAAGTACACGGGGAAGAAGTACGCCGAGTTCAACCCGTCGTCGGTGGACGACGGCCCGCGCCTGGTGGTCCGCGTCCTGGCCCGCAAGGTCGTCGGCAACATCTGAGCGCGGTGCGCCCGTACCCCGCCCGATCCGGTGCGGGGTACGGGCCGACGCCACGCCAAACACTAAGTACCCTTGAGTCGTGACTCTTCGCCTGTACGACACCAGCGCCCGGCAGACGCGTGACTTCATCCCGCTCGTCCCGGGCTGTGTCTCGATCTACCTGTGTGGCGCTACCGTGCAGGCCGCACCGCACATCGGGCACATCCGGTCGGGACTCAACTTCGACATCATGCAGCGGTGGTTCGCCCACCGCGGCTACGACGTGACCTTCATCCGCAACGTCACGGACATCGACGACAAGATCATCGCGAAGTCGGCCGACCAGGGCCGCCCGTGGTGGTCCATCGGGTACGAGAACGAGCGCGCGTTCAACGACGGCTACACCGCGCTCGGTTGCCTCCCGCCCACCTACGAACCCCGCGCCACCGGCCACATCACCGAGATGGTCGAGATGATGCAGGGCCTCATCGCACGCGGCCACGCGTACGAGGCGGACGGCAGCGTCTACTTCGACGTCCGGTCGTACGACGGGTACCTGGAGCTCTCCAACCAGGAGCTGGACGGTCTCCGCCAGCCCCCCGAGGAAGGCATCACCGGCAAGCGCGACCCCCGCGACTTCGCCATGTGGAAGGCCGTCAAGCCGGGCGAGCCCAGCTGGGAGTCCCCGTGGGGCCGCGGCAGGCCCGGCTGGCACCTGGAGTGCTCGGCCATGGCGCACAAGTACCTCGGCAGGGCCTTCGACATCCACGGCGGCGGGATCGACCTGATCTTCCCGCACCACGAGAACGAGATCGCCCAGGCCAAGGCGTTCGGCGACGACTTCGCGAACTTCTGGGTGCACAACCACTGGGTCACCATGGCCAACGAGAAGATGTCGAAGTCCCTCGGGAACTCGGTGCTCGTCAGCGAGATGGTCAAGGCCTGGCGCCCCATCGTGCTGCGCTACTACCTCGGTACGCCGCACTACCGCTCCGCCATCGAGTACAGCGAGGAGGCCCTGCGCGAGGCGGAGTCCGCCTTCGCCCGCATCGAGGGCTTCATCCAGCGCGTCGTGGAGAAGGCCGGGGGCCAGGTCGAGGCCGCGGCCGACGTCCCGCCCGCCTTCGCCGAGGCCATGGACGACGACCTCGGCGTCCCGCAGGCCCTCGCGATCATCCACACCACGGTCCGCCAGGGGAATTCCGCCCTCGCGGCCGACGACAAGGAAGCCGCGATTGCGCGCCTGGCCGAGGTCCGTGCCATGCTCGGCGTGCTGGGTCTCGACCCGCTCGACGCGCACTGGGCCGGCGAGTCGGACCGCGGCGAAGACCTCCACGGGGTCGTCGACACGCTCGTACGACTCGTGCTCGACCAGCGTCAGTCCGCGCGCGAGCGCAAGGACTGGGCGGCGGCCGATGCCATCCGCGACCAGCTCCAGCAGTCCGGTCTTGTCATCGAGGACAGTCCGTCGGGACCGAGGTGGACGCTCGGGCCCCGCTAGGGGCTACCCCGTAGGGCCTGGTCAAGGCCTTCCGATGTGCCGCCCGGAGCCCCGGGCGGCACACTTCATTTACGTACGTAGACGATCTGCATCACCATGTGGATCGCCGGATCCACAGGAAACAGGTAGTCATGGCCGGCAACAGCCAACGCAGGAACCGCCGCACGTCCAACAAGAAGGGCATGCAGGTCGGCAGCGGCGGCCAGCGGCGCAAGGGTCTTGAGGGCAGGGGCCCGACCCCGCCCGCCGCGGACCGCAAGAAGCACAAGGCGAACCGCCTCGCCACCGCCAAGGCGAAGCACGCCCAGGCACGCCGCCCCGCCCCGCGCCGCGGCGGCGCCAAGGGCACGTCCGAGATGGTCGTCGGCCGCAACCCGGTCTACGAGGCCCTGCGCGACGGCGTCCCCGCGATCACGCTCTACGTGCAGCAGTACATCGACAACGACGAGCGGGTCCGCGACATCCTCCAGCTCGCCGGCGAGCGCGGCAAGATCCACCTGATGGAGGCCCCGCGCGCCGAGCTGGACCGGATGACCAACGGCCTGAACCACCAGGGCATCGTCCTCCAGGTCCCGCCGTACGAGTACGCGCACCCGGAGGACCTCCTCGCCGCCGCGCAGGACAAGCACGAGAACGCGCTGATCGTCGCCCTCGACGGGGTGACCGACCCGCGCAACCTCGGCGCCATCATCCGCTCCACCAACGCCTTCGGCGGCCACGGCGTGGTCGTGCCCGAGCGGCGTGCGGCCGGCATGAACGCCGGCGCGTGGAAGTCCTCGGCCGGTACGGCCGCCCGTACCCCCGTCTCGCGCGTCACCAACCTGACCCGCGCGCTGGAGGACTACAAGAAGGCCGGCGTCACCGTCGTCGGCCTCGCCGCCGACGGCGAGCACAAGGTCGAGGACCTGAAGCAGCTCGGCGGTCCCGTCGTCATCGTCATCGGCGGCGAGGGCAAGGGCCTCGGCCGCCTCGTCGGCGAGACCTGCGACTACCGGGTGCGGATCTCGATGCCGGGCGGCGCCGAGTCGCTGAACGCGGGCGTCGCCGCGGGGATCGTCCTGTACGAGACGGCGCGTCGCCGGAACTGATCGATGTTTCTGCGCTAGGGAGCGCGGGAGCGGACGGGAGGGCCCCGGATTTGATCCGGGGCCCTTTTTCGTCCACCTGTGTTGACCTGCGACGTCCGCGAGAACGTGTGGATTTGACGGGTCTCGGACAGATCGGCGTCGTCAAGGCAGTGTCCTAAACACACATCACTCGGTTAGATGAGTGTGGACACCAGAACACCCGGGTTCGACGATCAGCCCGCACTGAGCATGGTCAAGGTGCCCTGCGACCCGGCGCAGGTCATCGTCAACCACGCCAGCTTCCGCGTGCAGCTCGCCCCGAGCCAGAGCGCGCGCCCCTCCGTGGCGCGGGGTGCTCTGGACCGGACGGCGATGATTCCGGCGTTGAGCGGGGCGGGGGCGGCGGCCGGAGCCGCCGCCG